>NZ_JAKUDH010000018.1:0-143501 GCF_031570495.1 Pseudomonas sp. JL2 | reverse complement strand
TCTCGCCTAAATGGGTGTCCGGTTTCATTAGACCACTACACATCAATCCTAAAGTCCCACCAGTCTTCACTTGGCACAGCCTTAAGACCGTACTCCCGCCCGGCCTTCAGATTAACGTCCCGAAAAATCGATCTAGTCGCGCGCGTCCCCGTCCACTTCTTTACTTCCAGGCGATGGTTTCCTGGGGACAAGCGATATTCGGTCCGCTGCGTATACAAAGCATATAGGGTATCTGCTCCATCTACGCTGGCAATAGTGAGCGTCTTCTCTATCGCCCGAATACCTGCTGTATGGGAGTTTGGCAACCCCTCCGCCGCTTTCTCAGTGTAAGACTTACAACCAGCCGCCATAGCTATAACCATAGCGAAACCGAGGATCTTGAACCCGCGCTTGAACTGCATAAACCGACCCGTACTCCATTCGTGGATTGCGCTATTCAACCCCACCCACCACAAAACTGCCAGCATGGCGCTATCACCACGGAGCCAGTGATTAGTCGGCTCACCGACGCGCGAATTACTTCAACGCAGCTACCACGGCATCGAAGAACACCATCGGGTCGATCGGCTCTTTGTCAACCGGCTTGGGCTGGGCACCGAAGGTGACAATCACCACGTTATTGGCAGGGTTGACGTAGATGTTCTGGCCCTGGATACCGACCGCCGAATAGGCGCCGTCTTTCACCGATGGCTCGGTCCACGCCGTCCACCACATGTAACCGTAATCCAGGGACTTACCGCCTTTGAGGCTGGTCGGCAGCGTCGCCTCCTTGACCCAGCCTTCGGGCAGAATCGACGTGCCATTGATCTTGCCGCCGTTCATGAAAAACAGCCCGAAGCGTCCATAATCGCGCAGCGTGGCGCTGATACCGCTGCCACCGATTTCCACGCCATCAGGCGAATCGAGCCACCACCGGGCATCACTCTCCATACCGAACGGCTGCCAGATCTTCTGCGATAGATAATCGGCCAGCGGCATCTTCACAGCGCCACGGACGATCTCGCCGAGTACCTGCGTTTCGCCAGTACTGTAAGTGTTGGCCGTGCCGGGCTCGGCCGCTCGGGGCAAACTTGCCATCAAGGCCATGGCCGAACGCGGTTTCTGCGATATCTGAGCTTTGAGTAGCGCGCGACGATCGGACGCCGGATCGGTGTAGGTCTCGTTCCACTTCACGCCCGAAGACATCATCAGCACGTTGCGCACGGTCACACCTTCATAGGCGCTGCCCTTGAGCTCGGGAACGTAATCCACCACTTGCGCATCAAGACCCTTGATAAGGCCGTCTTTGATCGCTGCAGCCGCCAGCGTGGAGGTGATGGACTTGGCTATCGACATCGACATCCATCGGGTTTTCTCGGTGTTGCCACGCTGGTAGGTCTCGAACACGATCTTGCCGTCCTTGAGCACGAGCATCGCCGTAATGCTGTCCAGTGCGACGAAGTCATACAGGTCGTACTTTTTGTCCCCGACAGTGAAGCGAACGTTGGGCAACTGTTTGTCTGATTTCGGCAGCGCATACGGGTGATCGCTGGCTTTAATCCTGTGGGTGGGGAACAGCCGGTCGATGTTGCGGTAGGTACTGACCGCCAGATCGGGGAGCATTGCGCCGTCATAGATCTGCTCCACGGTGCCAATCGGTTCCTGGGCGTGGGGATAATCCTCAGCCCATGCGTCCGAGGTGATACCCGCAGCGAGCAGACCGAGCGAGAGAAGCAGCGAGCGACCAGGCGAAGCCGCACGAAAAATAGCGGATGAGTGCATAACCTATCCTTTTTTTGCTTTGCTATTCACGCACGTTAAGGCACGCGCCCGCTTGAACCATAGCCTACTCATTGGAATCGCGCCCGAGCTGAAGGACGATGCTGTTTGCGTCTCGTCAGGGATAAAGAATTGCGTGCAACTCAACGTCAACTACAGACAGACACGAGTTCTGGCATAGGGGCTAAAAGAGGACAGATTTACNCGAGCTGAAGGACGATGCTGTTTGCGTCTCGTCAGGGATAAAGAATTGCGTGCAACTCAACGTCAACTACAGACAGACACGAGTTCTGGCATAGGGGCTAAAAGAGGACAGATTTACTTTCTAGCCGGCTGCCAGTTGATCCAAGCGAATCCATTCGATGAAAACTCTCAGCGCAGCGAAGTAAAAATAAATCTGTCCCTTTTCTGCAGATCTTGCGTGAGAGGTAGCGATGATGGCTGACATGATTTCTCCGGGCATAAAAAAACCGCCCTGAGGCGGCTTGATGTTGTTGTTCGCTTTACAGGCAGCTTTTCACCGCCAGTTCCATATCGCTACGCCCATAACCTGGCGCCCAAGCCATACGCTGGTACAGCTGTACCGAGCTGCCTTTCGGTGTCTTTCTGACGCTCAGTAACTCGTCCGTCAGATTGTTGCTAGCCGCGATCAGCCGATAGCCATGCTCCGTCTCGGACATAGAAACATCGCTGCGGGCGTCCTGCCACCGTGGAAATACGCACAGCGCATAACGCTTAGGGTCTTTATCGGTACTGGCCAAAATGCTCGGAGCTTTCAACTCAAGGTCGCCGGGAGATACACACCCCACCAACATCGATACCGCCAGCACTCCTAGGATAAATTTCATGCAAGTCACTCCTGTGGGAACGGATGCAGAATATCACTGGGAACGAAAAAGCCGGCGCCGGACTAGACGGTGCAGTCCAAACACCCCAACTATTTTGATTTACGAGCCTTGTATTCTATTATCACCTCTGTTTGCTCAAGGTCTATGCAAGAATCGACCGTAAAAACGACCAGATACACTTAGGTATCGATTTGTCGCCCATCGCCAACAAACGTTGCATCTATTATGTACTGGTACAGCTGTTTAGGGATTTCGAGCTGAAACGCAGACTGATAAAGCTTTTTATTACGCTGGTAGTTCTCTTGCTCTTTTCCAGCGGTCAAAACTTTAGGGTTTGCCCAGTGCCCGGAGTTATTATACTCCCGTTTCTCAGCATTTCTTCCAATGCTAGCCTTTAGGTGTCCAAGCTGCATCGCGTCACCAAGATTCTTAAATTCCGCCTTGTGCCCCTGAGAAATGGAGTCATCGATTGATTTAAAGTACAGGTCGCGCATTTGCTTTCTTATCACATCTTTTTCCGTCGGGTTATTTACACTGGGATCCGGCGAGTCAGCAATTGAAACAGCAATAACTTCAGGCACCATATCAACCCCATTATAATTTACTCTTAAGCCGAAGTCCTTGAACAGACTCTCCGTATCCCTTTTTAGCGCATACAACCCGCTACCAGAGTCATTGAAATCCAAAATAACGATCGTATTGAACAGCTTTTGCGGATCTTTTTGGATCTTACTCTTCAGGTACTGAATAAATTGGGACTGAGGAGCCACGAACTTAAAATGAAATTTCCGGCCTCCATCTTCAATCACCTTATCCCCCTTATCAAGTTTGCTGTCCGCTGTTAAAATAGAGACTCGATACGGCTCCACCCCACTTACGTCAACAGTTACAACATTGCAGTTCAACCTCAGCAATGCCCATTTGAGAATTTTTGGCGAGGCACCGGGGACTACAAACTTACTTGTTGGGTATTTTATTTTTAGAAGATTTGCCAGCTCGTACGCCTCCCTAAAATAACTGAATGTCGCAATTCTAAACTTCGCCCCTAACGCAATCCTTTCTCCTTTACTCAGCTCACCATCTTCTATGTGTACCCAAGCAGTTCCAGAATCGAGTGGAACTGGAAACCTATTTAGCTTAGAGATTGATTTAGCCAAGCGAAACTCTGAACGCGCCACATTATAAACGATGAATTTCATAGATCACGCTCCATATTGATCCTACTGAGACCACCAACAAAACCAATTATCACGATTGAAAGTCATAAATCTTCTTTGAACAACACCATGCTGTGCCGTCTAATATTTATTTCCATTTCTTAAATCTAGCTAATCATCTTGGCACCTGCACTGCTGACAAGAGTAGTCGGTCCTAGTTGACGTTCAAGGCAAACGCATCAATTAGCTTTAACTCTGAGTCATTGATTTTTTTAGCATTAAGAGCCAGATACTGACGACTTCATGGCTCCAGGGCTTCCCGGCACGAAACGCTGATTGGTCCGCACGCCCACAGCCCTGTCGGATCACGTGGCTAATTCGTTTGGCTGTGCCGGAGTATCAGGAGTGTTCGGTCAAGCCATGGCCCGCCGAAGACGATGATTTCGCTCGGGCGCCCATACAGGTGGTGCAACATAAAAGACCCGGGGCCGAAGGCCTCGGCGTCTTCGCCAGGCAGCCCCGGGTCAGCACCGAGGAAAATCCCGGCATGGTTCGGGTGAGCCGTCCGGCCAACCTCCGTCACGATCATGTCGCCGCGCTGTGGCTGGTCGACGCGGTAGAAGCCGGCGGCCTCGTAGTTCACCTCGTACAGGCTGGTGTTGTCCTTGCTCTCCCACCAGCCGTCGGCGCGCTTGAAAGCTCCGAACTCAAGCCCCTACTCGCGCTTGTACCAGTCGGCGCAGACCTGCCAGCAGTCCCAGGCACCGTGGACGAAGGGGCGCTTCAGCAATGGCGTCTCGCCGGCGGGTACCACCGTCCGCAAGTCGCCCTCCGGCAAGCTCAGGATGTGCCAGGGCATGACCGTCGCCTCGCACATTGCCAGGTCGCGTGGTGACGGTCGGCTTGTGGCGTCCGGAAAAAAGGGGACAGATTTATTTTCTAGCCGGCTGCCAGTTGATCCAAGCGAATCCATTCGATGAAAACCCTCAGCGCAGCGAAGTAAAAATAAATCTGTCCCCTTTTCTACTGCGGATTGATGTCAGCGCAAGCGGTAGACAATCGGACCGAGTCCTTGCTTTTAGAAACTGAGACCTACAAAAAGCGGGCGACTCATAAGTCGCCCGCTTTTGACATAAATCAGCAAGGATGAAAAATAAGCGTCGGGATGCTCACTGGTGAAGAAGGTAGCGGAGCAAATACGCCAGCGGCATACGCACGACGGACTGATCGATGTCCCGTGGTTTGACTGGACTTGGGCCTCGCATGGAGATTCTGGGCGGTGGTCACTCCTGAATAAAAAGACCAGAATAAAGACCTATTCAGGAGTCATATCCATGCAAAATATTCTGGCCGATGTGGCCGTCAGCGTATCTGAACTCATGAAGAACCCATCTTCCGCCTTGAGCAGCACCAATGGCTTACCTGTGGCCGTGCTGAACCACAACCGCGTTGTGGGCTACATGGTCCCGGCGAATGTCTATGAGGCGATGGTCGAGCGCCTGGACGAACTGGAACTCGTACACCTGGTCAAGGCACGTCTCGACGCCAACGAAACACCTGTTCGAGTATCTCTCGACGATCTGATTGGCGAGGCCGAAGCAGATATCGCCAATGGCCGTTGAGTAGCGAAAAAGCCCGCGTATCGGCTATCAGTGGCTTCCACTATAACAAGCCTCCCCAAACCCCAGGCGCAAAAAAGGGCCAACCTCTCGGTTGACCCTTCTAGACCGCCCAGCAGAGCGGATTTTGTTTGGTAGGCGCGATTGGACTCGAACCAACGACCCCCACCATGTCAAGAGCCACCATGCTAGGCGTAGAGCTACGAAGCTCAAGGCCCTAAGAGAACGCCCATTCACATCATGAGGCGTCAACAATGGCTAACATTCGCTCCCTACCGTCAGGAAACTGGAATGCTCAGGTCCGCCTGAAAGGGAAACCTGCCCAGTCTAAAACCTTCCCTACTCAAGCACTGGCCCAAGCATGGGCTGACCAGCTTGAGGCTGTCACTAAAGAACACCAGACACATACGCTCTACACCTTGGGCATGACCTACTGCGAAACCTTGCTCAAGGGTAAGGGTAGCTATGACCATGCAATCAAGATCGTTGATCAGCTCTACGCTGCATTCCCCCAGTCAATTCATGACATCACCCCTCAGCTAGTCAATGACTTCAAGCTGAAGCGTCTACAGACGGTCAAGCCCGCTACCTGTCGTATTCAGTTAGCGTTCATGTCCCGTTTCTTCAGGTTCGCTAAGCGTGGCCTGCTAATCGACATACACAACCCCGTAAGTGACATAGCCCTACCTAAGCCAGACAAATCTAGCGACAAGGTAATCAGTGTTGGCGAGCTTAGACAATTGCTCAACAAGCTATCCCCCACCATGAGCCTCATTGTAGAGCTTGCCTATGAAACCGCTATGAGACGATCAGAAATACTCAAGCTCACAACTCACTGCCTACACCTGGAGGAACGAATTGCGGATGTGATTGATGGGAAGAACGGCACTAGGTCTGTGCCCCTAACCATCAGAGCCGTAGAGTTACTTAAAGAGGCTCAGCGTCTGGCATTAGCAGACCGAGCACATAAAGGAAGACTCTTCACTGTAACGCCTCATAGCGTCTCTCAGGCTGTCAGGTTAGCAAGGAACAAAGCAGGCCTAGACGACAGCGTTAGGCTTCATCAGCTCAGACATACACGCATCACCAACGTAGCCAAGAAAGGATTTAACAACGCCCAGATAATGATTGTGTCGGGACATAGGGATACAAGGTCTGTAGCTAGATACTCCCACTTGAATGCTAAGGACGTTCTTCATCTGATTGATTAAAGACCCTGTAAGCACATAGGAGCGACGATAACCAATCAGCCGATACAGCCAGTCATACAGCCTTATAGCCCCTTCACGGGGGCTCATAGCTTCATTGAGTAATGGGATGATGAGTAGCGAGAGTTACCCTTAGAAAATATTTTGCCGTGCCCGTGTAGACCTTCACCCTCGAAAATCAGTATAGGTAGTAGAGGCGTTAATTTTCCACCTGATAAACACCCACTCCTTGAGTCTGAGGAAACGGGTTGTGCCTGTCGTTTGAAAAAGAAACGCCATGACCAAAGTAATCGAGCGAGAGAAAACTATGACTATCACACTGGAAGAGATTATTGCTGTCCAGCACCAAGCATTAAATACGCTACCACGAAAGATTATCTATCTGATGATCCGTAATGGTGAAGACGTTACAGGATGGGCCACAATTTCTAGAGGTTCATTCTCTAGCGCAACTGCACTACCACGCCGAAGCGTTGACTACGTAATAAAGCACCTAATGAGCGTTGGCCTAATTGAAAGACGTAAATCAGCAGAACATGTTAATGCCACCTATCAATATCGTGCAATCGAAGCTTAAGGAATCATTATGAAAACAATAACTATGTCTGACGTTAACGAGCTTGCTCGCCGCACTGGTAATACTCCTATGGGAGTCCTTACGGAATTGATTGAACAGGGCTATCAGCTAACAGAGGAAGCACCTCTACCAAAGGGTAAACCTCTTAGCTCTGCAAAGGACGCTCTCTCACAATGGAAGGAATCTAAACAGCGTGTAGCTAACGAACTCTATCAAGCGGACCCTCTTGTACGTCAGCTAATAGACGCCGATAACGCATCTAAAAGCTTCGCATCACAGTCTCCCAAAACCATCCTTCAGCGTGATGAACAAGGCAAGGTTACAGGTACATCCAAGAGCATGCTCACAGGTGCCACCATGAAAGAGCAAGCTGAGCTAATGGCTGCTATCCGCGCCACTTACAAACAAGGAGAAAACTAATGGGTAATACCTATCTAACAGAAGCAGAGCAACGAGCGTTACAAGAGCGACGTTCTGAGTTAGGAGCGATGGACTGTAGTATCGAGCAGAAGAACCGGCTCATCACAGGTGTTCGTGACTACAAATTTGTGGAATATGGGATGAGCCAGTATGGCTACTATAAAGTCCTGAATATCAAGGGGAACAAAATCCCTCACGAGCTAACAGGTAACTTCACTCATCCGAGCTACATTATCAAGCTAGTAGACAGCCTACTTAAAGAAGGAAAACTGATTGATCCCAAGTGACGCAAGGATTATATACGTAGCAGAAGCTACACCGGGTACAGGCAAGACAGAACAATTCATCAAAGAGCTAGATTCTGACCCTTATAAACGCTACCTGTATGCCGTACCTACCAAGGTGCTGTCAAAGGATGTCGTTAAGCGTATCCAGGCCATTGGAATAAATCACATTTGCGTAATCAATAGTGACACCCACAAGCATGTCACTGACACCGTAGAATGCACGCTGCTTGAAGATGAACCTAAGGTCCTTATCATCACGCATAAGACCTTACTAGACATTGATCCATGCTACCTGCAAGATTGGATTGTGGTCATTGATGAAGTCCCATCGGTCGCTAACAATCTCACCCGAGATATTGGCGATCACGCCTACACTAACTTCCTAGAGAAATTCATTGAGATTGATAACGTCTCGACCAAAGCATCTATCAAACTAGGAATGACCAAGGAAGCAAGAGCAATCTATTCAGATGTAATAGATGACAAGGGAATGTCAACCATTACTACTTGCCTAGGGGCACTACTCAGGGGCAAAGCAGATGTATTCATCAAGGAGTATCTCAGCAAGAAGGAAAGCAAATGGAAATGGCAAGTTAGGGTGATTGACTACTTTGACTTAAGCGGGATCTATGAGCACGCCTCTGAAACACATATCCTTGGAGCCAACGTCACAGGCACCCTTGCCTATCAGCATGCCCTCACCAAGGGCTATACCACTGCAGCGTCAAAATTCACACCGGAATACAGACGCTATAAATTCGAGAGCTACATCTATCCATTGATTGGTGGTAGTAAGGTTAGCAAGACCATGCTTCTTACGCTTCCTGATGGTGCTGTAGCTGAAGAGTGGAGCGATAAGGTATATGGGCATTCGCTGTTACGTGACGCTATAGAATTCGTACAAGGTGAACCCCTCCTTGTACAGGCTCATGAATGGTGTAAGTATCCTTTCGAGGATCACCCTAATGTAATACGTATTCCCTTTGATGCGAGGGGATTGAATGGATACTCAGACGTACACAATACGCTGTCACTAATCCACGGCAACCCTAATCCTATTGACGACCAGAACAACTCTGAGATGCTAGAGAAAATGGCTATCTCTTCAGCAATAGGCAAGCACGCCCTGCGCAATGAACGCTATAGAGAACTAATATTTCAAGCTGCAACACGCAGCAGTATTAGGACATTTAGCAATGATAGACCTACTGTTCACTTTGTACCTACAGAGGAATCAGCACGCCATCTAGCATTCGATCTTAGGGGCAATCACCTAATCCTAAAAGACCTTACTCGACCAGCACCTAACACTCGCTCCCGAAGCAAGCTAGAAGATAATATTCTCACTGCTAAAGCACTAGCCTCTGAAGGTCTTTCTCTCAGGAAGATTGCATCAGTCATGAATGTTAGCAAAAGTATCGTATCCAAATGGCTTCAAACTGCTAACTGACAGCTCGAACTGTCCACTTTCTCTTAGAGTATCTTTAAGGGATTGTGGACACTTTACACTTAACAATAAAATCAAAAGCAAAAGCAACGTCGGCACAGCCGACAAAGAGCACGCATTAAAGAGAGAATCAAAAGCAGAGCACCTACTAGTAATCCGCTCTTGATCTTTCTTATTTGCGTATGCCACTACGTGGCGTGCTCTTGCTCTTGCTTCTGTCACGCAGTGACGTTAAGACTACACCCATCAATGGATAACCACATGTTAGATACAGACACCATTAGAATACCTAGCGTTACTTCATTCACCTTCAAAAATATAATTCTTCGCAGGGGCTTAGCTAAGGAGATTATTGCTAAGCGCAATGACCATCAAGCGTTATACAACCTATCTCTTACTCATCGCATCACCCTACAAGCCGTAGGCTATATATCCCGATGCAGACTTAAGGGTATTGAGGAAGCACCTGCTATTAGACCGTGACCTACCTCCTAACTCTCTTGCTATGCCTTCAGTACACTCAGCTATTAATCTTACAGATAATGCAGAACTACAGCGTTCTAGCCATAGCCCTAAATATCATCTGCTATTCACTCACTCTAGCAATCACAATCCAACATACAAGACCGAGAGCACCATGAACCTTACAGACAAAGACAAGACCGAATACATTGAGACCAATTCACACTGCGACCTGGCTAAACGCTTAGGCGTAACCATGCTCACCTTAGACATTTACGCTGAAGAACAAGGATGGAAGGAGGAACACCGTATCTACTGGCATGATAAGTCCATTGAGATATTGAAACAGGAGTTAGTCAACGGAAACATAGCAGCGGTTAAGGAAATGCTTAAGGTAACTGGTAGCGTAAGACCAGTAGGACGCCCAAGGAAAGCAGATGTAGAGCGTGAAGTGGCGATTAGCAAGCGCATTGCTGACGAATATGAAGCTGACGTACAGAGACTCAGCCTTATAGGCGGCAAATAGAATAATTATTTATTAAAACAGAAGGGGTGTAATGACCTTTAGGATCATTGACCAGATTCAAAATGGTGAGGAATGGACATAGCTAGGGCATAGAGAGCATTACGCTCTGTTTCTAGGAGATTCCTAGATGCCCCTTTGGGGTGCTCAATGCGTTACCACATTGGCCGTTCTTCACAGGGGCTAGCGTCTTCTGTGCCTGATAGTTCAGCTACCAGTAACCTGCCCTCCTAACAACGCCAGAAGGGGTAAGCGCTCCACCTCTGAGGGTGGCACCTCGGCCTGTTTACAAACCACCGGCTCGGTCTTCAGAGCGTTCACACCACCACTACACCATTAAAGGTTCGCTATGAAGCTACTGACGTAGAAGCGCCTCACTCTCTGAGACGTACAGTTCAGCGTGTGCTAGGCCCGTTTGCCTATGAATCGCATACATACTCTACCCTCTAACAACCGTCAAACCTAGCCTCTCTGCACCTGACATGTCATTGCCGCTAACGCTCGTACGGACGCCTCAGAGCTCTTAGCTTGGGTGATATACCCAGACACACAATCCCGAAAAGGCAGGCTAATTGCGTAGGAGAGGATCAGCGCAGATAGAAGGATTGACGCAGATAACCATTTCATTAGAGGTACCTCCCCTAGAATTTATGGGATATTTCACGCTTATGATACCAAAATGAAATCATCGACTAAGCTCAATTGCCGATCATGAGATTGCGCATATTTTTTGACAGGAGCAGGAAGATGGCTAAAGCACCAATCGGAACAACAGGGACCACAGGACAGAGCTGCCCAGAGAGTGGGGTTTGGACAGTGGTAGGCACACCGAGCACCTCCGCACCCATTGCGAAGGGGAATCGCTTCCCGCCATACGGCGGCCAAGCAGTAACATGGAAGCTAACGCAGTACGCGTAAGGTTGGCTGAGGGCAGAGCACCCTGCCCTCAATTGCATTCATCAGCGAATGCTGAATTTCTAGCGGAAATTCATGAGCCACATTGCATATATAAGCACCCTCCCCCTAACCCCCTGCCCACCCCTACCAAGCGAGCGCCCACAGAATTCCTACAGCGTCGGCCATGGCGTTCATGATTCAACACAGAGCGTTGGGGTGTAGAGCGTGGCCGATAGGCGTCTGCCGCCTCACAGCAGGCACGTAGCTCAGTTGGTTAGAAAGCCTGCCCTTGTGAGGTACGAACAACGGGCAAGGGAGTGAGCTTGCGAACGTACCACCACCTAGACAAGAAAGTGCTCAAGCCTTACGTATCAATAGGTTAGGTTGAGTCGTTCACAAATCTGAGTGTGAACAGAGGCAGGCATGAATCCACGTTCACATTGCCTTGTGTGAACGAAGCCTATAATTTGTGAACGTTTTCTTAGGCAAAGAAAAAGGGGAACCCTTTCGGATTCCCCCTCACACCGCCCAGCAGAGCGGATTTTGTTTGGTAGGCGCGATTGGACTCGAACCAACGACCCCCACCATGTCAAGGTGGTGCTCTAACCAACTGAGCTACGTGCCTGCTGTGAGGCGGCATTCTACGGAATTCCGAAGGGGTGTCAATACCTTTTTTTCACCTAACCCTATGAATATGCAAAATATTTAATTTCGCCCAAGCGCCGAAGATTTGGCGGTGGCTGGCGGCTGATTTTTATCTCGGGTAGGATCGGCGCATTCGTAAAAAATATAAAACAGAGGTTGCAGAATGGCGAACACACCGTATCCAGAATCTTATTACGCCGCGTCGGCCAATCCGGTTCCAGCTCGCCCTGCCCTGCAGGATGATGTCGAAACGGATGTTTGCGTGATCGGCGCTGGTTACACCGGCCTGTCCTCTGCGCTGTTTCTGCTGGAGAACGGTTTCAAGGTCACGGTCCTTGAGGCGGCAAAGGTCGGCTTTGGGGCTTCGGGTCGTAATGGCGGGCAGATCGTTAACAGTTACAGCCGCGACATCGACGTGATCGAGCGCAGTGTCGGGCCTCAGCAGGCGCAGTTGCTGGGCAATATGGCGTTCGAGGGCGGTCGGATCATTCGCGAGCGGGTGGCGAAGTATCAGATTCAGTGTGATTTGAAGGATGGCGGAGTGTTCGCTGCCCTTACCGCCAAGCAAATGGGCCATCTGGAGTCGCAGAAGCGTTTATGGGAGCGTTTCGGGCATACCCAGTTGGAGTTGCTGGATCAGCGGCGTATTCGCGAGGTGGTGGCCTGCGAGGAGTATGTGGGCGGGATGCTGGACATGAGCGGTGGGCATATTCATCCGCTGAACCTGGCCCTCGGTGAGGCGGCGGCGGTGGAGTCTCTTGGCGGGGTGATTTATGAGCAGTCGCCGGCGGTGCGCATCGAGCGTGGCGCCAGCCCGGTTGTGCATACACCGCAGGGCAAGGTCAGGGCCAAGTTCATCATCGTGGCGGGCAATGCTTACTTGGGCAATTTGGTGCCGGAGCTGGCAGCCAAGTCCATGCCTTGCGGTACACAGGTGATTGCTACCGAACCGTTGGGCGATGAGCTGGCTCGCAGCCTGTTGCCCCAGGATTATTGTGTTGAAGACTGCAATTACTTGCTCGATTACTACCGACTCACGGGCGACAAGCGTCTGATTTTCGGCGGCGGCGTGGTGTATGGCGCGAGGGATCCGGCGAATATTGAAGCGATCATTCGTCCGAAGATGCTCAAGGCATTCCCGCAGCTCAAGGACGTGAAGATCGACTACGCCTGGACCGGAAACTTCCTGCTGACGCTATCGCGCCTTCCGCAGGTCGGGCGCCTGGGGGACAACATTTATTATTCCCAGGGCTGCAGCGGCCATGGCGTGACGTATACGCACCTGGCGGGCAAGGTCCTGGCCGAGGCGCTGCGTGGTCAGGCTGAGCGTTTCGATGCGTTTGCCGATCTGCCGCACTACCCTTTCCCCGGCGGTCAGTTGTTGCGCACGCCGTTCGCGGCGATGGGGGCTTGGTATTACGGGCTGCGGGATAGGCTTGGGTTCTGAGACTCGTCGGACGACTTCATAGAAAAGGGCTGCTGCGCAGCCCAGCGGGAGCAAGCTCCCTCGCCACGGGCGCGTTCCAACCTTTCAGTGTCATTATCCCGAAAACAAAAAACCCCGGTCTTTCGACCAGGGTCTTTGCTATCGACTAGAAGTAGCTTTTCAGCTTTCTTCTTAGCTTCAAGGCGTTCAGTGGGCCTCGAAGCAGATATGGCGCAGCGGACGGGACTCGAACCCGCGACCCCCGGCGTGACAGGCCGGTATTCTAACCGACTGAACTACCGCTGCGTATCGCTATGGACTTGCGTCCAGTTAACTCGTCTGATCCAACCTCTTGGGCTTGGATCTCGAACCAGGCGAACCTGCTTCGGAAAATATGGCGCAGCGGACGGGACTCGAACCCGCGACCCCCGGCGTGACAGGCCGGTATTCTAACCGACTGAACTACCGCTGCGTATCGCTATGGACTTGCGTCCAGTTAACTCGTCTGATCCAACCTCTTGGGCTTGGATCTCGAACCAGGCGAACCTGCTTCGGAAAATATGGCGCAGCGGACGGGACTCGAACCCGCGACCCCCGGCGTGACAGGCCGGTATTCTAACCGACTGAACTACCGCTGCGCGTCGGTGGAGGCTTTTGACAGCTTCCGTCTTGCTTTCGCAAAACTCTCGTAAAACATGGTGGGTGATGACGGGATCGAACCGCCGACATTCTGCTTGTAAGGCAGACGCTCTCCCAGCTGAGCTAATCACCCTTTGCTTCGTTGAGGCCGCGAAATTTACGCAGGTACCGAAGCTAAGTCAATAGCAGGGTTGGATTTTTTTCAAAAACAGTTTCAAGCGGCAAGCTCCAAGCTACAAGTTAAAAGCACTGGATCCACACCGCCCTGCTTGCAGCTTAAAACTTGCCGCTTGCAGCTGCCTTCACTCATAAATCATTTTCTTGGTCATGCCGCCGTCCACCACGAACTCCTGCCCCGTGACAAAACCGGCATTGCGCGACAACAGCCACGCCACCATTGCCGCTACATCCTCCACCGTGCCTACCCTGCCTGCCGGATGCTGAGCATGATCGGCATCGGTGAGCGGCTGCGCGCGACGCTGGGACGGGTCCCGTGCGTCGATCCAGCCGGGGCTGACAGCATTGACCCGGATCTCCGGCCCAAGGCTGATCGCCAAGGCATGGGTCAGGGCGAGCAAGCCGCCCTTGCTCGCCGCATAGGCTTCGGTGTCGGGTTCTGATTGTGCGGCACGGGTCGAGGCCAGGTTGACGATGGCGCCATTGTGGGCACGCAGGTATGGCGCACAATGCTTGGCCAACAGCATGGGACCACCCAGGTTCACCGCCAGGACCCGATTCCAGTAGGCCAGATCCAGGCTTTCCAGGGTGATGTTGTGGGGATCGGCGATGGCCGCGTTGCACACCAGCGCGTCAAGCCGCCCAAACTGGCCCAACACCTCGGCGATTCCCGTGGCGACTTGCGTCTCATCCGCCACATCCATGGTGATGAACCAGGCGTTCTCCCCCAGCGTCTTGGCGACCTTGGAGCCGCGCTCACGATCCAGGTCAGTCAGCACCACCTGCCAGCCTTCACAGATCAGCCAGGTGGCAATCCCCAGGCCGATACCCCGCGCGGCGCCTGTCACCAGAGCTACCCGGCCATGAGTGCCGCCGCGCGGCGTTGCCAGCTCGATCACAAGGCGGCCAACCCACGGGCCAGATCGGCTTGCAGGTCAGCCACGTCCTCCAGACCCACCGCAACGCGGATCAGGCTGTCGCGGATGCCCGCTGCTTCACGCTCCTGGGGCGTCAGGCGACCGTGGGAGGTGGTGCTTGGGTGAGTGATGGTGGTTTTGCTGTCACCCAGGTTGGCGGTGATGGAAATCAACCGGGTGGCGTCGATGAAGCGCCAGGCGCCCTCCTTGCCCCCTTTGACCTCGAAACTCACCACCGCACCGAAACCGCGCTGCTGACGCGCGGCCAGGTCATGTTGCGGATGGCTCTTGAGGCCGGCGTAGTGCACTTTCTCGATGCCATCCTGCTGCTCCAGCCACTCAGCCAGCAGTTGGGCGTTGGCGCAATGGGCTTTCATACGCAGGCCCAGGGTTTCCAGGCCTTTGAGGAAGATCCAGGCGTTGAACGGACTCAAGGTCGGCCCGGCGGTGCGCAGGAAGCCCACCACTTCTTTCATCTGCTCGCCACGACCGGCCACCACGCCGCCCATGCAACGACCCTGGCCATCGATGAACTTGGTCGCCGAATGCACCACCACGTCGGCACCCAGCTTCAGTGGCTGTTGCAACGCCGGCGTGCAGAAGCAGTTATCGACCACCAGCATGGCGCCCTTGGCGTGGGCGATTTCCGCCAACGCGGCGATGTCCACCAGCTCGGCCAGGGGGTTGGACGGCGATTCGACAAACAGCATCTTGGTGTTGGGCTTGATTGCCGCATCCCAACCGGACAAGTCCGCCAGGGGCACGTAATCAACTTCCACGCCGAAACGCTTGAAGTACTTTTCGAACAGGCTGATGGTCGAGCCGAAGACACTGCGCGACACCAGCACGTGGTCGCCAGCGCTGCAAAAGCTCATGACCACGGCCATGATCGCCGCCATGCCGGTGGCGGTGGCCACAGCCTGCTCGGCACCTTCCAGAGCGGCGAGGCGCTCTTCGAAAGCCCGCACGGTGGGGTTGGTGTAGCGCGAGTAGACGTTGCCCGGCACCTCGCCGGCAAACCGTGCCGCCGCATCGGCAGCGGTACGGAACACGTAGCTGGACGTGAAGAACATCGGATCGCCATGCTCGGCTTCCGGCGTGCGGTGCTGACCGGCGCGGACCGCCAGGGTATCGAACGCTACACCCTCAAGGTCGCTGTCCAGCCGACCGGCATCCCAATCCTGACTCATGCTGTCGCTCCTGTAGTCATTAAACGCAAACCGGCCCCTCAGGGCCGGCTTGTCACTCAGTTGTTGTACAGATCGATGATCGCGCTGACCGCCTGGGTCTTGGCCTTGGACGCATCGTTACGAGCGTTCTCGATCTTGTTCAGGTAGGCCTCATCGACGTCACCGGTGACGTACTTGCCGTCAAACACTGCGCAGTCGAACTGCTCGATCTTGATCTTGCCACCACCCACCGCTTCTATCAGGTCCGGCAGGTCCTGATAGATCAGCCAGTCGGCGCCGATCAGGTCGGCCACTTCCTGGGTAGTGCGATTGTGGGCGATCAGCTCGTGGGCGCTCGGCATGTCGATGCCGTAGACGTTCGGATAACGCACGGCCGGCGCCGCCGAGCAGAAGTATACGTTCTTGGCACCGGCTTCACGGGCCATTTGGATGATCTGCTTGCACGTGGTTCCGCGCACGATGGAGTCATCCACCAGCATCACGTTCTTGCCGCGAAATTCCAGTTCGATGGCGTTGAGCTTCTGGCGTACCGATTTTTTCCGCGCGGCCTGGCCGGGCATGATGAAGGTACGGCCGATGTAACGGTTCTTCACGAAGCCTTCGCGGAACTTGACGCCCAGGTGGTTCGCCAGCTCCAGGGCCGCGGTGCGGCTGGTGTCCGGGATCGGGATGACCACGTCGATGTCGTGGTCCGGCCGCTCGCGCAAGATCTTGTCGGCCAGTTTCTCGCCCATGCGCAGGCGGGCCTTATAGACCGAGATGCCGTCGATGATCGAGTCCGGGCGCGCCAGGTAGACGTGCTCGAAGATGCACGGAGTCAGGCTCGGGTTGGTCGCGCACTGACGGGTGAACAACTTGCCGTCTTCGGTGATGTAGACCGCTTCGCCCGGGGCCAGGTCGCGAATCAGGGTGAAGCCCAACACATCCAGGGACACGCTTTCCGAGGCAATCATGTACTCGACGCCTTCGTCGGTGTGACGCTGGCCGAACACGATCGGGCGGATGCCATGGGGGTCGCGGAAACCGACGATGCCGTAACCGGTGATCATCGCCACGACCGAGTAGCCGCCGACGCAGCGGTTATGCACGTCGGTCACAGCGGCGAACACGTCTTCTTCGGTAGGCTGCAGCTTGCCGCGCTGGGCCAGTTCATGGGCGAAGACGTTGAGCATCACTTCCGAGTCGGAGTTGGTATTGACGTGGCGCAGGTCCGATTCGTAGATCTCCTTGGCCAACTGCTCGACGTTGGTCAGGTTGCCGTTGTGCGCCAACGTGATGCCGTACGGCGAGTTGACGTAGAACGGCTGGGCTTCGGCCGAAGTCGAGCTGCCCGCTGTTGGGTAGCGCACATGGCCAATGCCCATGTGACCGACCAGGCGCTGCATGTGACGCTGATGGAACACGTCACGCACCAGCCCGTTGTCCTTGCGCAGGAATAACCGGCCGTCATGGCTGGTCACGATACCGGCAGCGTCCTGGCCGCGGTGCTGGAGCACGGTTAGCGCGTCATACAGCGCCTGATTGACGTTCGACTTACCGACGATACCGACGATGCCACACATGCGACACAACCCCTACTTAATGGATCTGAACTGAACAACACTCACTGCGGCGTTTTGGCCATCGGCAAGAGTTGTTCCTTGAACGGTATTTCAGCGGGTACGCTGATACCGCTGGCAAGCCACTGACTGCTCCAACCCAGGATCAGGTTCTTGGACCAGTCTGCGACCAATAGAAATTGTGGCACGAGCCGGGACTCCTGCCACCACGTATCCTGCTGTACCGGCCCCAGGCTCAATAGCCCGACAGCCACGACCACCAGCAACGCGCCACGCGCCGCGCCGAAGGCCATGCCCAGGAACCGGTCCGTCCCGGAAAGCCCGGTGACGCGAATCAGTTCGCCGATCAGGTAGTTGATCATTGCGCCGACCAGCAAGGTGGCGATAAACAAGATGGCACAGCCCGCGATCACGCGGGCCGACGGAGTTTCAATGTATCCGGCGAGGTACTGGGACAACGAACCACCAAACATCCAGGCTACGACCCCCGCGATGATCCAGGTCAGCAGCGAGAGGGCTTCCTTGACGAAGCCGCGGCTCAGACTGATCAATGCGGAGATGGCGACGATTGCAACGATCGCCCAGTCAACCCAGGTAAATGGCACGGTGCAGCCTACAGACGGATAAGGCGGCGCATTTTAGCAGAGGCCAGAGCTGTCGGTAAGCTGCGATTGTCAGTGTGATTCAAATCAGGCAAACCGCCGTCAACCGCGCTCAGGCTGAAAACGCACCACAAAACCCTTGAGGTTCTGCTGGCGGCTGAGCAGGTCCCGCAGCCGATCGGCCTCGGCACGCTCGATCAGCGGCCCCACAAATACGCGATTCTTGCCATCGGCGGTGCGGATATAGGCGTTGTAGCCCTGGCTGCGCAGGGTTTTCTGCAGTTTTTCGGCACTCTCACGATTGCTCAGGCTGGCCAACTGAACGGACCAACTGACCGACAGACCGTTGGCGTCCACGCGGCTTTGCGTGGTATCCGGCTTGGCCGGGGCTGCGGTAATCGGTTGGGTCGGCGCCGGCTTGGCCACCGGTGCTGCCGGGGCTGGAGCGACTGCCGGCTTGCTCGGAGCCGGCGCTGCTGTGGCGGGCGCCGCCGGCGCAGGCTCAATCGGCAGGGAAGGCGCAGGTTGCTCGGCCAGCTCCTCGTCGCTCGGAACGGGTTCCTGGGGTAGCGCTTCAGGTTCAGGCACCAGCACCGGCTCGACCTGCACGGGCGCAACAGACGGCGCCTGAGGGGCAGCCGGAGCGTCGACCGTAACCTGGCGCTGCTCATCCTGACGAGAAAACAGCATCGGCAGGAAAATCACCGCCAAGGCCACCAATACCAGGGCCCCGACCATGCGCTGCTTGTACGCTTTATCCAGCAATGCCATCTGCAGCTTCCTCCGTGGAGCGCCGGGCCAGCCATTGAAGGGCCTCGGCAACACAAAAAAATGATCCGAACAGCAGGATCTCATCGTCGACCGTCGCCAGGGCGCACTGCCCTTCCAGCGCCGCGGCCACGCTGTCATAAGTCTCTACGCAAGCGCCGCGACGCTGCAAGGCTTCCCGTAGTTCGGCAGCCGGGCGCGAGCGCGGAGAATCCAGCGGTGCTACCGCCCAATGCTGGACACTAGCACCCAACGCATCGACAACGCCATCCAGATCCTTGTCGCCAAGCAGCCCGAACACCGCCAGGCGGCGCCCGGCTACCGGCCGCCGCGCCAGGCGCTCAGCCAGATACTGCGCCGCATGAGGGTTGTGGCCGACATCAAGCAGCAGATTCAGGCGCTTGCCGTGCCAATCGAACTGGCGACGATCTAGACGACCGACGACGCGAGTCGCTTGCAACGCTTCGATAATTTGCCCGGCATGCCATGGCAGGTCCAGCAACAGGTAGGCCTGGAGCGCCAGCGCGGCGTTTTCCATCGGCAGCTCCAGCAGCGGCAAATCGTGCAGTTCCACCGGATTGCCCCGGGCGTCACTGCCCCGCCATTGCCAATGCTGCTCAGTCATTGCCAGGTCGAAATCCCGCCCGCGCAGGAAGAACGGGCAGCTCAGCTCGCGGACCTTGTCCAGCAACGGTTGAGGGGGATTGAGGTCACCACAGAGCGCAGGCGCGCCCGGGCGGAAGATGCCGGCTTTCTCGAAGGCGACGGACTCACGGGTGTCACCCAGATAATCGGTATGGTCCACACCGATGCTGGTGACCAGCGCAACGTCCGCATCCACCAGATTGACAGCATCGAGCCGGCCACCCAGGCCGACTTCAAGCACCACGGCATCAAGACCGGCACCCGCGAACAGCCAGAACGCCGCCAGGGTACCCATCTCGAAATAGGTAAGGGAAATCTCGCCCCGCCCGGCTTCCACCGCAGCAAAGGCTTCGCACAACTCGGCGTCAGAGGCTTCGACGCCGTTGATCTGCACCCGCTCGTTGTAGCGCAACAGGTGCGGCGAACTGTAGACACCTACGCTCAACCCCTGGGCCCGCAACAGCGAGGCCACGAAGGCGCAGGTCGAACCCTTGCCATTGGTGCCGGTAACGGTGATGACCCGGGGCGCCGGCTTGGCCAGTCCCATGCGGGACATTACCGCTTGCGAGCGCTCCAGCCCCATGTCGATGGCTGACGGATGCAACTGCTCAAGGTAGGCAAGCCAATCGCCCAGGGTACGTTGGGTCATATGTTCGCTGGCACCGGCGGAACCACGATCGGCTCGATGGGGGCGGCGACGAATTTCGGGGTCGGCAGGCCCATCAGTTGCGCCAGCAGATTGCCCAGACGCGGACGCAACTCCTGGCGGTGGATGATCATGTCGATGGCGCCGTGCTCCAGCAGGAACTCACTGCGCTGGAAGCCTTCCGGCAATTTTTCGCGCACGGTCTGCTCGATAACGCGCGGACCGGCAAAACCGATCAGCGCCTTCGGCTCGCCAACGATCACATCGCCCAGCATCGCCAGGCTGGCGGAAACGCCGCCGTAGACCGGATCGGTCAGCACCGAGATGAACGGAATGCCTTCTTCCCGCAGACGCGCCAGCACCGCGGAGGTCTTGGCCATTTGCATCAGGGAGATCAGCGCTTCCTGCATACGTGCACCGCCGGAAGCGGCAAAGCAGATCATCGGGCAACGGTTTTCCAGGGCATGGTTGGCGGCACGCACGAAGCGCTCACCGACGATGGCCCCCATGGAGCCCCCCATGAAGGAGAACTCGAAGGCCGAAACCACCACCGGCATGCCCAGCAGGGTGCCGCTCATGGACACCAGGGCGTCTTTTTCGCCGGTCTGCTTCTGGGCCGCGGTCAGGCGATCCTTGTACTTCTTGCCGTCGCGGAATTTCAGGCGGTCCACCGGCTCCAGGTCGGCACCCAGCTCAACACGGCCTTCGGCGTCCAGGAAGATGTCGATACGGGCACGCGCACCGATGCGCATGTGATGGTTGCACTTGGGGCAAACGTCCAGGGTCTTTTCCAGCTCGGGGCGGTACAGCACCGCTTCGCAGGATGGACATTTGTGCCACAGACCTTCAGGCACCGAGCTTTTTTTCACCTCGGAACGCATGATCGAAGGGATCAGTTTGTCTACCAACCAGTTGCTCATGCTTTCTTTCTCCAGTACCGGTGACCCGAACGCTCTGGTTCGCGGTCCCGCGTATGCCCTTGAGCTAAATTCATTGTGCGGCGAGGGTCGAGGGACCACCACGATCAGCGCGAAGCATGACCTGCGTGCAGCCCAACCTCCTCAGCCATCCCGGCAACCGCGGCACCGCGGCTACCACTACGCTATCGGCCCACCCGGAGGCGGCGCCTGCCTGCTTTGTACAGTGCTGGTATGGACGGCGGCAGTCTGCCAGCCGTCACATTGACTACTGGCTGCTGCGTACAGCGGCCATGAACGCACGAATCCTGGCCGGATCCTTGATGCCCTTGCTTTGCTCTACCCCACCGCTGACATCGACCGCGTAAGGGCGAACCTGACGGATGGCTTCGGCCACGTTTTGCGCCGTCAACCCACCGGCGAGGATAATCGGTTTGCTCAGGCCCTGGGGCACCAGCGACCAGTCGAATGCTTCACCAGTCCCACCGGGAACGCCTTCCACATAGGTGTCCAGCAGTATGCCACTGGCACCGGCAAAGGCATCGCAACTGGCCGCGATGTCATCACCGGCCTTGACCCGCAACGCCTTGATGTACGGCCGATGCCAGCCCTCGCAATCGGCCGGCGCCTCGTCCCCGTGAAACTGCAACAGGGCCAACGGCACCGCGTCGAGTATCTCGCCCAGCTCACAACGACTGGCGTTGACGAACAGGCCGACGGGGGTCACGAACGGAGGCAAGGCCCGGATGATCGCCCTCGCCTGCTGCACCGTCACCGCGCGCGGGCTCTTGGCATAAAACACCAGCCCGATGGCATCGGCACCAGCCTCCACCGCCGCCAGCGCGTCCTCGACGCGGGTGATCCCGCAAATCTTGCTGCGAACGGCCGGCATGTCGTCAAAACCTCAGGCAAATCCGTGAAAGTCCCGGATGGTAGCAAATGCTGCGCAGGGCGTCAGCCGTCGAGTTCCGAGAAGCCCGTGAGGAAATGTGGCCCGATGTAACGCTGTGGCAGCTCGAATTCATCGTGGTATTCGACCTGCACCAGGTACAGGCCAAACGGGTGCGCCGTCACGCCGCCGGAACGCCGGATGCGGCTTTCAAGCACTTCCTTGATCCACTCCACCGGCCGCTCACCGGCACCGATGGTCATCAGCACCCCCGCGATGTTGCGCACCATGTGATGCAGGAAGGCGCTGGCGCGGATATCGAGCACGATCATTTTGCCGTGGCGGGTCACCCGCAGGTGATGCAGCTCTTTGATCGGTGACTTGGCCTGGCACTGGCCGGCGCGAAAGGCACTGAAATCATGAACACCGACCAGGTACTGCGCGGCTTCAGCCATGCGCTCGACGTCCAGCGGACGGTGGTTCCAGGTGATTTCTTCGTTCAGATGCGCGGGGCGGATCTGGTCGTTGTAGATCACGTAGCGATAACGCCGGGCGATGGCCTTGAAGCGTGCATGGAAATGCGCCGGCATTGCCTTGGCCCAGCTGACACTGACGTCGTGAGGCAAGTTGATGTTGGCCCCCATGACCCAGGCCTTCATCGAACGCTCGACCTGGGTGTCGAAATGCACCACCTGGCCGCAGGCGTGCACGCCGGCATCGGTACGGCCGGCACAATGCAGCGACACGGGCGAATCAGCGACTTTGGACAGTGCGTTTTCGAGGGTTTCCTGCACCGTCGCCACACCGGAGGCCTGGCGCTGCCAGCCGCGATAGCGCGAGCCTTTATATTCAACGCCCAGGGCGATCCGGAAAAAGCCGTCGGCCGCCATTTCGGCGGCCGGGTTGTCTATGTTTGCCAAGGAATTACAGCCTGCTGAAGTACGCAAAGGCGGGCATTATAAGGCCGACGGGATGGGATGCCAGTCCAACCGGTGGTCATGTGTTGAATGTACTGGCGCCATCGCGAGCAGGCTCGCTCCCACAAGGGATCTGTGCTGGGCGCAGGATTTGTGAATACTCGAGAACCTCTGTGGGAGCGAGCCTGCTCGCGATGAGGCCCGCCAGCCAACCTAAACTCCAGCCCAAACAAAAACGGCAGCCTCACCGGCTGCCGCTTTTGTTTACCCGATCACCTCAGGCCAGGCGCGACAACATTTCCTGCGCCTCGCTCTTCTGCGTGGCATCGCCTTCGCTGAGGACTTCGCCGAGGATATCCCGGGCACCATCGTTGTCACCCATGTCGATGTAGGCCTGGGCCAGATCGAGCTTGGTCGCCACTTCATCGGTACCGCTGAGGAAGTCGAAATCCGGCTCATCGTCGGCACTGGCCAACGCGTCTTCGGCAGTGAAAGTCGGCTGAGCGAGGCTGTCGGACAGGCGCTCAAGCTCGGCATTGACATCGTCCAGTTCGGACTCGAAGGCGTCCTTGGGTTTGTCTTGCACGTCCATTTCATCGGCCAGGGACAGGTCGAAATCTTCCGGCAGCTCAAGGTCGTCAGACGGGGTGTCGGCCACCGCAGGGGTTTGGACGGCAGGCTCATCCAGGCCCTTGAGGTCGTCATCCAGGTCCAGCAGGAAGTCTTCGTCGGCCAGGGCCGGCGTCGGCGCCGGGGCGTCGGCACCCAGGTCAAGGTCGAACTCCGACAGGTCATCCAGGCTTTCATTGGCCTCGGTCTGCTGCTTGAGCAACGATTCGAAGTCCAGGTCATCATCGGATGGGAATGCATCCAGCTCGACGACAGGCTCTGGCTCAGGCGTTGCCGGTGCGGCTTCCAGATCCTCAAGGCTCAGGTCGAAGGCGCTGTCGAGCTCCTCATCGGTGGGCGGCGTGTCTTCCAGCAAATCCTTGACGTACTGGGCGTCCAACTCGGCAGCGACTGCCGCTGCGGCCAGACCGGCAGTGGTGGCGACCACCATGGCCGGGAAACGGCTTTTGAGCTGTTCGACCTGGGCATAGTTTTCGCCGTTGGCCACCAGTTGGCGCTCTTGGGCAACAAAAGCATCGCGGTCGCCCTGCTGACCGTAGACTTCCATCAGTTTCAGGCGCAGGTCGCTGCGCTGAGGCTCGGCCTTGATGCCTTGCTCAAGCAGATCGGCCGCCTGATTCAAACGACCACGATCAATGTGGGACTGGGCCTGCCCCAGCACATCGTCGGAACGCTCGGCAGCCGGAGCCACCAATGGCGCGGCGATCGGCGGCGTGACGATCACGGGAGCAATCACCGGGGCTGGCTTGGGCGCTGGCGCGGGAGCGGGTTTTGGTTCGAGCTTTACGCTTGGCGGTGGAACTTCAATGCCCTCGAAGCTGCTCGGGGGCAGATCGAGCTCCGGGGAGAAATCAGCCTCCTCCTCGAGGGCTCGGGCCATGCGCAAGTGCTTCTCGGCTTCCTGTTGCGCCTTGCGGCGACGGGCCAGCAACAGCAGCAACAACAGCAGGATCAACGCGCCACCGCCAACCAGACCCAACAGGATCGGATTGGTCAGCAGATCGTTGTACTTTTGTTCGCTGGACGCTGCCGGAGCTGGCTCCACGGGAGTCGCGGGCGGCGTCGCTTCAGGCGCGGGCGCAGGAGCTTGTGCCGTTGGGTCCGGCGTCAATTCTGCCGACATCGCCGGGGCCGACTCATCGAGCGGCGGTACGGCGACACCATCAGCCTGCATTTTGGCCAGCTGATTGTTCTTCAGCTCGATCAGGCGCTGCAGCTTGTCCAGTTGGCTCTGCAGATCCGCCATGCGGCTTTTGAGCTCTTCATTGTCGCGGCGAGCCGAATCGAGGCTTTCCTGGGTGACCGCGAGCTGGTTGCTCAGGGCTTGGGCATCGCCGGCAGCGCCTTTGGCGCCGGCCTTCGCGGCCTCGGCGGAGACCAGACTCAGATTATCGCGACCGGCCGCCTGGGCCGGTGCAGCTTGACTGCCACCACGCTTGGTACCGTCCAACTGCTGCTGGCCGGAACGCGCAACGCCCCGCCGCCCCTGGCGCCAGGCGGCATTCTGCGCAGCCACTTCAGCGATAGCCTGGGGTTGCGGCAACGCGGTGCTTTGCACCGGGTCCGGCAGACGCAATACCTTGCCGGTCTTGAGCAGATTGATGTTGCCGTTGATGAATGCGTCCGGGTTCAACGCCTGGATCGCCAGCATGGTTTGCTGGATCGACCCGCCGTTGCGCACCTTGGCAGCAATTTCCCAAAGTGTATCGCGCGGCGTGGTGGTGTATTGGGAAGGCTTGGTGGCGCCCGTCACCGGCGTGGAGACGACCTGGGACGGCTTCGTCCGGGCGGCGTCAGCCGCCTGGGGGGAGAATTTGGAAGGGTCGATCAACACGCTGTAGTCGCGCAACAGGCGGCCATTGGGCCACATCACCTGCACCAGAAACTTGACCATCGGCTCCGACAGCGGCTGGCTGGAAGTCACCCGCAAGACGCTCTTGCCATTGGCATTGATTACCGGGGTGAAGGTCAGGTCATTGAGAAACGCCTGGCGGTCGATCCCGGCCTTGGCAAACTCCTCGGGCGAGGCCAGGCTCGGCACGACTTCGGCGGCGGTCAATTGCTGGACGTCGAGCAGCTCGATCTCGGCGACCAGAGGCTGGTTCGGCGGCGACTTCAGGGTCAATTCCCCGAGCCCGAGTGCTTGCGCCATACCGGAGGACAGCGCCGAGGCGGCCGCTATTGCTAACACCAGTTTGCGAACTTGAACCATAGCCTCTTCCTTTGTTTGAACATTCCTCGGCCAGCGAGAAGGTGTTGATGCCGCTGCCGTAAGGCATTGCGCGCCCCCCGAAGCAACGGCGCGCGCGATCGTTTCACTCATGCTCGGGGAAAGCCCCGAGAGGGAGGTTCGCCTTCAGCACTCTGGCCAAGCATAGCGCCCAGCTAGAATCATTCGACAAATTGTTGCCAAGTATCTTTTACAGCAGGTCTTTTATCAACAACTCAGCCACTTGCACAGCATTGAGCGCCGCGCCCTTGCGTACGTTATCTGACGTCAGCCACATATTTAGTTCCGCCGGGTCATCGATCCCCCCGCGCACACGTCCAACGTAGACTACATCCTGCCCTACCGCATCGCCCACCGGGGTCGGGTAATCGCCCGCCTCCACCAGCTCGATGCCGGGTGCCGCCTCCAAGGCTGCGTTGACTTTCGCCAGGTCGACGGCGCCGGCTGCCTGCACAGTCACGCTAAAGCTATCGCCAAAAAACACCGGGGCTTGAATGCAAGTGACGGAAATCTTTAACGAAGGCTGTTCCAGCACCTGACGCAATTCACGCACCAGACGCTTTTCCAGCAGCGTGTGACCCTGCTCGTCCGGGGTACCCACCTGAGCCAGCAGGTTGAACGCCATTTGCCGATCGAAAAATTTCGGCTCAAGGGGACGTGCATTGAGCAACTCGGCAGTCTGACGGGCCAGCTCACTGACGGCGGCGCGGCCCTGAGCGGACACAGCGAGACTGGCGGTCAGGCTGATACGCTGCAACGCCAGGCATTGGCGCAGCGGCGCCAGCACCACGGCCAGCGCGGTCGCCGACGCACTGGGACTGCTGACTTGAAACGGCTTGCTCAGACCCGCCAGCAGCCCGGCGTTGGCTTCCGGCACGATCTGCGGCGCCTGCTCAGGCGGCAGGGCGCCGGACAGGTCAATCAACGCGCAACCGGCCGCCGTGGCACGCGGGGCGAAGCTCAGGGTCACCGCCGGGCCGGCGGCAAAAAACACCAGTTGGACTTTGCCGAAATCAAATTCGTCGACTTCGCGCACCCGCACATTTTTGCCGCGAAACATCACCGAGCTTCCTGCCGACTCGCTGCTGGCCAGCAGGTGCAGGTTGCCGATCGGGAAGTCACGTTCTTCGAGAATCTGGACAAGGGTTTCGCCGACAGTACCGGTGGCGCCGATCACGGCAATATCAAAGGACTGGCTCATGGGTCTACCTCAGGTAAAACGTGGGGAGCGGCACTTTACCGGGTGGGGGGTATGCAGGCAATTGGCAGGGGAGTTTGCAGTGGTTGTACTGGCCCCATCGCGAGCAAGCTCGCTCCCACAGGTGTTGTGGCCACTGAAGATCCACTGTGGGAGCGAGCTTGCTCGCGATGACGATGTCACGGACGACACCGTTCCCATAAAAAAACCCGCACCTCTCACAAGGCACGGGCTCTTTCACAGCAGAGACCGATCAACGCTCGAGCAGAATCCGCAGCATGCGACGCAGCGGTTCGGCCGCGCCCCACAGCAACTGGTCGCCGACGGTGAAGGCACCGACGAATTGCGAGCCCATGTTCAACTTGCGCAGACGACCCACCGGTACGTTCAAGGTGCCGGTGACCTTGGTCGGGCTCAGCTCCTGCATGCTGATTTCGCGGTTGTTCGGCACCAGCTTGACCCAAGGGTTGTGCTGGCTGATCAGCCCTTCGATGTCGGCGATCGGCACGTCTTTGTTCAACTTGATGGTCAGCGCCTGGCTGTGGCAGCGCATGGCACCGATACGCACGCAGATGCCGTCCACCGGGATCGGGCTCTTGAAGCGACCGAGGATCTTGTTGGTTTCGGCCTGGGCCTTCCACTCTTCACGGCTCTGGCCGTTCGGCAGTTCCTTGTCGATCCACGGGATCAGGCTGCCGGCCAACGGCACGCCGAAGTTCTCGGTCGGGTACGCATCGCTGCGCATCGCCTCGGCGACCTTGCGATCGATGTCCAGGATGGCGCTGGCCGGGTTGGCCAGGTCATCGGCGACAGCGGCGTGGGTCGCACCCATTTGCTTGATCAGTTCACGCATGTTCTGCGCGCCGGCCCCCGAGGCCGCCTGATAGGTCATGGCACTCATCCACTCCACCAGACCGGCCTCGAACAGGCCGCCCAGGCCCATCAGCATCAGGCTTACGGTGCAGTTGCCGCCAATGTAGTTCTTGGTGCCCGCGTCCAGTTGCTGGTCGATGACCTTGCGGTTCACCGGGTCGAGAATGATCACGGCGTCGTCCTGCATGCGCAGGCTGGAGGCGGCGTCGATCCAGTAACCCTGCCAGCCGGCTTCACGCAGTTTCGGGAAGACTTCGCTGGTGTAGTCGCCACCCTGACAGGTCAGGATCACATCAAGGGTCTTGAGCTCGTCAATGCTGTAGGCATCCTTGAGCGCACCGGTGTCCTTGCCCACGGACGGGCCCTGGCCACCGACATTGGAGGTGGTGAAAAACACCGGTTCAATGAGATCGAAATCCTGCTCTTCCAGCATTCGCTGCATGAGCACGGAACCGACCATGCCGCGCCAACCGATCAGACCTACACGTTTCATCGCAACTACACCTATACAAAAGTGGGCCACCGTCGAAGCGGTGGGCCGCAAAGATTACAGATTACGCAACGCGGCGACTACTGCATCGCCCATTTGCTGCGTACCGACTTTGGTACAACCGGTCGACCAGATGTCGCCCGTGCGCAAACCTTGATCCAATACCACACTGACCGCCTTCTCGATGGCATCAGCCGCGTCATTGAGACTGAAGCTGTAGCGCAGCATCATCGACACCGACAGGATGGTTGCCAACGGGTTGGCAATGCCCTGCCCGGCAATGTCCGGCGCCGAACCGTGGCATGGCTCGTACATGCCTTTGTTGTTGGCATCCAGGGAGGCCGACGGCAGCATGCCGATGGAGCCGGTGAGCATCGAGGCTTCATCGGACAGGATGTCACCGAACATATTGTCGGTGACGATCACGTCGAACTGCTTGGGCGCGCGCACCAGTTGCATGGCGGCGTTGTCGACGTACATGTGGCTCAGTTCGATGTCCGGGTAATCCTTGGCCACCTGCTCGACCACTTCGCGCCACAGCTGGCTGGAAGCCAGGACGTTGGCCTTGTCCACCGAGCACAGTTTTTTGCCGCGCACCCGTGCCATATCAAAACCGACCCGGGCGATACGGCGGATTTCGCTCTCGCTGTACGGCAAGGTGTCGTAGGCCTGACGCTCGCCATTATCCAGCTCACGGGTGCCGCGCGGGGCGCCGAAGTAGATACCGCCGGTCAGTTCACGGACGATGAGGATGTCCAGGCCCGAAACGATTTCCGGCTTCAGGCTCGAAGCGTCGGCCAGTTGCGGGTAGAGGATTGCCGGACGCAGATTGCCGAACAGGCCCAGTTGCGCACGGATCTTCAGCAGGCCGCGCTCAGGACGGATGTCGCGTTCGATCTTGTCCCATTTCGGGCCGCCCACGGCGCCCAGCAGTACGGCATCGGCGGCACGCGCGCGATCCAGGGTTTCATCGGCCAGGGGGACGCCATGCTTGTCGATCGCAGCGCCGCCGATCACATCGTGGCTGAGTTCAAAGCCCAGGCCGTACTTGTCGTTCGCCAGTTCCAGGACCTTGACCGCTTCGGCCATGATTTCCGGGCCAATACCGTCGCCTGGGAGAATCAGAATCTGCTTGCTCATGTTTTCCTCGTTTGCTCTGTCGGCCCGCGCTTGGACTGGCCGGAAAAAGTGCTATCGCTCGGCCCACAGCACCAGTACGTCTGTACTGAACGAACCATCGGCCTCAATCTCAAAATATTCACGCACCTCAACACCCATCGATCGCTGCAGCTCACGGATCGCCCCACGCATCACTTCGGGGGTGCGCATGCGCTCGACCCACGACTGGTACTCCAGGCGCAGACGCTGGCGCGTGGTGCTGCGGGTATGCAACCCCGCCTCGCTGACCTGGCGCAACCACTCGCCGGCCGAATAATCGCGAACATGGCTGGTGTCACGCAGCACCTCAACGCTTTGCAGGTACGTGTCCAACAACGGCATGCCGGGTGACAGGACATCAATGAACGCCGCCACTCCACCCGGCTTGAGCACCCGGCGCACTTCCCGCAGCGCCAAGCCCAGGTCGCTCCAATGATGCGCCGAATAGCGGCTGAACACGAAGTCGAACTCAGCGTTAGCGAACGGCAGGCGTTCGGCGGCGCCGCACACCGTGGTGATGTTACTCAGACCACGATCCGCTGCCGCCGTAGCTACAACGTCAAGCATTGGCTGGGACAGGTCGTAGGCCACCACTTCACCGGCCAGCGGCGCCACATGGAAACTCACGTGCCCAGCGCCGCAGCCCAGGTCCAGCACACGGGCCTCGCCGCGCCCGGCAAGCTCAGCCTGCAGCAGGGCGAACTCAGTGCCCTGGGCGTGCACGGCACTGCTCAGATAGGCCGAAGCCTGTTCACCGAATTGCTTTTGTACGACCTGACTGTGGGCGGTGGTGGTCATGGGATGTCCTTATGGTTTTTTATTGCCTGGGCGGACCCCATCGCGAGCAAGCTCGCTCCCACAGGGGATTTATGGTGTTCACAAAACACCTATGGGAGCGAGCTTGCTCGCGAAGGGGCCAGCACTGACGACATCAATCTCAGATCAATCAAGCATCCCGAAACAACCAAGGCTGGCTCGCCCGGTGCTTGGCCTCGAACGTGGCAATCGCCTCGCCGTCCTGCAAGGTCAGGCCGATGTCGTCCAGACCGTTGAGCAGGCAGTGCTTACGGAATGCATCGATCTCGAAACGCAACACCTTGCCGTCAGGACGGGTCACGGTCTGGGCCGCCAGGTCGATCTGCAGTTGATAGCCGGGGTTGGCCTCGACCTGCTGGAACAACTCATCGACTTCAGCGTCGCTCAGGATGATCGGCAACAAGCCGTTCTTGAAGCTGTTGTTGAAGAAGATGTCGGCGTAGCTCGGCGCAATGATGCTGCGAAAGCCGTACTCTTCAAGGGCCCATGGCGCGTGTTCGCGACTGGAGCCGCAGCCGAAGTTTTCGCGGGCCAGCAACACGCTGGCGCCTTGGTAACGTTCGGCGTTGAGGACGAAATCCTTGTTCAACGGGCGCTTGGAGTTGTCCTGGTACGGCTGGCCCACATCCAGGTAGCGCCACTCGTCAAACAGGTTCGGGCCGAAGCCGGTGCGCTTGATCGACTTCAAAAACTGCTTGGGGATGATCTGGTCGGTGTCGACGTTGGCACGATCCAAAGGCGCGACAAGACCAGTGTGCTGGGTAAAAGCTTTCATGCTGCGCTCCTTCAGATCAATTCACGGACGTCGACGAAACGGCCGTTGACGGCGGCGGCGGCGGCCATGGCCGGGCTGACCAGATGCGTACGGCCACCGGCGCCCTGACGGCCTTCGAAGTTACGGTTGGAGGTGGAGGCGCAATGCTCGCCCGACTCCAAACGGTCCGGGTTCATCGCCAGGCACATCGAGCACCCAGGCTCACGCCATTCGAAACCGGCCTCGAGGAAAATCTTGTCCAGACCTTCGGCTTCCGCCTGGGCCTTCACCAGGCCCGAGCCTGGCACCACGATGGCCTGCTTGATGGTCGAGGCGACTTTGCGGCCCTTGGCGATCACCGCCGCTGCGCGCAGGTCTTCGATCCGCGAGTTGGTGCAGGAGCCAATGAACACACGGTCCAGCTGAATGTCGGTGATCGCCTGGTTGGCGCTCAAACCCATGTATTTCAGGGCGCGGACGATGGAGTCTCGCTTGACCAGATCCATCTCCTTGGCAGGATCGGGCACGTTCTGGTCCACGGCTAGGACCATTTCCGGGGAAGTGCCCCAGCTGACTTGCGGCTTGATTTGCGTCGCGTCGAGTTCGACCACGGTGTCGAACTTCGCGTCGGCATCGGAAACCAGGTCTTTCCAGGCTTGCACCGCCATGTCCCACTCGGCGCCCTTGGGGGCGAACGGACGGCCCTTGACGTACTCCACGGTTTTTTCATCGGCGGCCACCAGCCCGACACGAGCGCCGGCTTCGATGGACATGTTGCAGATGGTCATGCGCCCTTCCACGGACAAATCGCGGATGGCGCTGCCGGCGAACTCGATGGCATGGCCGTTACCACCGGCGGTGCCGATCTTGCCGATCACGGCCAGGACGATGTCCTTGGCAGTCACGCCAAACGGCAGCTTGCCCTCGACGCGCACCAGCATGTTTTTCATTTTCTTGGCGACCAGGCACTGGGTAGCGAGCACGTGCTCGACCTCGGAGGTGCCGATGCCGTGGGCCAAGGCGCCAAACGCACCATGGGTGGAGGTGTGGGAGTCGCCGCAGACCACGGTCATGCCGGGCAAGGTCGCGCCCTGCTCCGGGCCAATGACGTGGACGATACCCTGGCGCACGTCATTCATCTTGAATTCAACGATGCCGTATTCGTCACAGTTATCGTCAAGGGTCTGCACCTGCAAGCGCGACACCTGATCGGCAATGGCTTCGATGCCGCCCTTGCGCTCCGGTGTGGTCGGCACGTTGTGGTCCGGGGTCGCGATATTGGCATCGATGCGCCACGGCTTGCGCCCGGCCAGACGCAGGCCTTCGAAGGCTTGCGGCGAAGTCACTTCGTGGATGATGTGACGGTCGATGTAGATCAGCGCCGAACCATCGTCGCGCTGCTTGACCAAATGCGAATCCCAGAGCTTGTCGTAGAGCGTTTTGCCGGCCATCAGACGGTTCCTCATCAGCTTGTTTCTATGCCCTGGGTCTTGGTGAATCAATAACCCCTTGGCTTGTGAGGCTGATCTTATGAGGCTACATTAAATAACTCAAATTCATATTTTTCATGCTTTGCATAACCATTTGGAATTCGACCAGGACGCCCATGGACCTCGCCAGCCTTAACGCCTTTATCGCCATCGCCGAGACCGGCAGTTTCTCCGGCGCCGGTGAACGCCTGCACCTGACCCAGCCGGCCATCAGCAAGCGTATCGCCGGGCTGGAGCAACAGCTCAAAGTGCGTCTGTTCGATCGGCTCGGTCGAGAAGTCGGCCTGACCGAGGCTGGCCGAGCCCTTCTGCCACGGGCCTATCAGATTCTGAACGTGCTGGATGACACCCGCCGCGCCCTGACCAACCTGACCGGCGAAGTGACCGGACGCCTGACGCTCGCCACCAGCCACCATATCGGCCTGCATCGGCTGCCACCTCTATTGAGGGAGTTCACCCGACGCTACCCTGAGGTGGCGCTGGATATTCAGTTCCTCGATTCGGAAGTGGCCTACGAAGAAATTCTCCACGGCCGGGCGGAGCTGGCGGTCATCACCCTGGCCCCGGAACCGCACACGCTGGTACGCGCCACGCCGGTGTGGGACGACCCCCTGGATTTCGTGGTGGCGCCGGAACACGCGCTGTTGGACAACGGCCCGGTCAGCCTGGCAGACATCGCCTTGCATCCGGCGGTTTTCCCCGGCGGCAATACCTTTACCCACCACATTGTTCAACGCCTGTTCGAAGCCCAGGGCCTGACGCCGAACATCGCCATGAGCACGAATTATCTGGAAACCATAAAAATGATGGTCTCCATCGGCCTGGCCTGGAGCGTCCTGCCGCGCACCATGCTCGATGAACAGGTGGCACGCATTCCTTTGCCGGGCATACAGCTCAGTCGCCAGCTAGGCTATATCTTGCACACCGAACGGACGCTGTCGAATGCTGCACGGGCTTTCATGTCCTTACTGGACGCACAAATCGATCTGCCAGGGAAAAGGGCATAGGTTGTGCTACTCCTATAGAGCCGAAACGCCTGCGCTCAACGCCCAAAATTGCCCAAGGCTCGCGAGATAATGCCCAAGTCCGCTGACCAGTTCCCGCCCCTGCCGCGCATTCAGGCGCTAGACCCGAAACGGTCCGAGCAAAGCTGGGACAGCGCCCCCCAGTTGCTGGCCGCCTTGAACGGCGCGCGCCTGGGAGCCTGGTCGTGGGACATTGATACCGGGCGGATCAGTTGGTCACGGGGCACCCAGGCGCTGTTCGGCTTCGATCCGCGCCAGCCATTGCCGGCGGATGTGGACTATCTGGACCTGTTGCTCCCCCAAGACCGAGCAAAGGCCATCCGCGCCTTTCATGCGGCTGTGGCCGGTGCGCCGCTGGAACAGGCCATGCACCATCGCATCGTCTGGCCCGACGGCAGCCTGCACTGGCTGGAAATCAACGGCAGCGTATTACCCGACAAACACGGCCGCCCGCGGATGATCGGAGTAATCCGGGAGATCACGCACCAGCGCGAACGGGAGCAGGCACTGCGCAACTCGGAAAAACGCTTCGCCACGCTCTTTCACCTATGTCCGAATATGGTGTTGCTGACCCGCCAGGAAGACGGGCTGATCATCGAGGCCAACCAGTATTTCGAAAGTCTGTTTGGCTGGCCGCTGCACGACATCATCGGCCGCACGACGCTGGAACTGGGCCTATGGGTCGACCCCGGACAGCGGGCAAAACTGGTGGAGATCATCAAGGCCAACGGCGAAATGGCGAGCATGGAGGTGGAACTGCAGGCCAGCAATGGTCAGATCCACAGCGGCCTGCTCAGCGCCCAGAAGGTCGAGCTGGAAGGCCAACCTTATCTGCTGAGCACCTTCCTCGATACCACCGAACGCAAACTCGCCGAACAGGCCCTCAAGGACAGCCAGGAACGCCTTGATCTGGCCCTCGATTCGGCGCAACTGGGCACCTGGGACTGGCATATTCCCAGCGGCATGCTCTACGGCTCGGCCCGGGCGGCGCAGTTGCATGGCCTGGAGCCCAAGCCGTTCCACGAGTCGTTCGATGCGTTTTTCGAAGGGGTGCCCGATGACGAGCGCAACAACATGCGCAACGCCTACCGCAGCCTGCGGGAAGGCCCGGCGGGGAATTATCAACTGACCTACCGCGTACAAATGCCGGACGGCAGCGCCCGATACCTGGAAAGCCGCGCACGTCTCTATCGCAATGACGACGGCAGCCCGCTGCGCATGGCCGGTACCTTGCTGGACATCACTGACCAGGTAGAACGCGAACAGAGCCTGGCGGCGTCGGAAGAAAAATTCGCCACCCTGTTCCAGGTCAGCCCCGACCCGATCTGCGTAACTCATCAGGATAGTGGCCGGTTCCTCGAAATCAATTCCAGCTTCACCCAGACCTTCGGCTGGTCAGCCACCGACGTGATCGGCCTGAGCGCCGACGAAATCGGCCTGTGGGACGCCTCGGGGAGCAGCCTGCAACGCATCGAAAGGGTGATACGCGAGCGCTCCCTGAACAACGTGGCCGTCGTCGTCCACCATAAAAACGGCCAGCCGCTGACATGCGTGATTTCCAGTCGCCAGATCAACGTCGGCAACCAGCCCTGCATTGTCACCACCCTGCGGGATATCTCCCAGCAGCAGCGCTCTGAAGCGGCCCTCAAGGCCAGCGAGGAGAAATTCGCCAAGGCTTTCCATTCCAGCCCTGACGCCATCACCATCACCGAACGCGACAGCGGCCGCTACCTCGAAGTCAATGACGGCTTCTGCCGCCTGACCGGCTACCGCGCCGACGAAGTGATCGGGCATACGGTCTACGAGGTCGGTATCTGGGCCGAAGAAAAACAACGCATGGCGCTACTGGCCGAACTGGAGCTCAAGGGCCGGGTGCATCACCAGGAAATGCTCGGGCGCAATAAACGCGGAGAGATCCTCACGGTGGAGGTCTCGGTCGAACCCATCATGCTCAATGAAACGGCCTGTCTGCTGCTGACCGCCCGGGACGTGAGCCTGTTGCGCAATGCCGAAGCACAGATCCGCCACCTGGCCTATCACGATCCGCTGACCAACCTGCCCAACCGCGCCTTACTGATGGATCGGCTGAGCCAGCAGATCGCCTTGCTCAAGCGCCATAACCTGCGGGGCGCCCTGCTGTTTCTGGACCTGGACCACTTCAAGCACATCAACGACTCCCTGGGCCACCCGGTGGGCGACACGGTGCTGAAAATCATCACCGCACGCCTGGAAGCCAGCGTGCGCCTGGAAGACACCGTGGCGAGGCTGGGCGGCGACGAATTCGTGGTGCTGCTCAGCGGCTTGGAAGGCACCCGCAGCGCAGTCAGCCAACAGGTACAGAACCTGGCCGACACTCTGCGCGAATTACTGTCGGAGCCGATGTTTCTCGATGGCCAACGGTTGCAGGTCACGCCGAGCATCGGCATGGCGCTGATTCCCGACCATGGCTCTACCCCCACCGACCTGCTCAAGCGCGCCGACATTGCGCTGTACCGCGCCAAGGATTCGGGGCGCAACACCTCGCAGATGTTCCACACCACCATGCAAAAAGCCGCCAGCGAACGGCTGCGCATGGAAACCGACCTGCGCCAGGCCTTGGCTCGCGGGGAGTTCAGCGTACATTTCCAACCTCAGGTCGACGCCCGGGACAACCGCATCATCGGCGCCGAAACGCTGGTGCGCTGGCATCACCCCGAATTGGGCGCCCAATCACCGAATGAATTCATCAAAGTGCTGGAGGACAGCGGGCTGATCCTGGAAGTTGGCACCTGGATTCTCGATGAAGCCTGCAACGGCTTCAAACAACTGATCGCCAAGGGCAAGATCGATCCGCTGCAATTCAGCCTGTGCGTGAATATCAGCCCACGGCAGTTCCGCCAGAGCGACTTCGTCGAGCGCATCGAAAGCTGCCTCGCCACCTATGGCCTGCCTTACGCCATGCTCAAGCTGGAAATCACCGAGGGCATCGTGATCCAGAACCTGGACGACACCATCGCCAAGATGCGTCGCCTGAAAAAATTGGGGGTGAGCTTCGCCATGGACGATTTCGGGACCGGTTATTCGTCGCTGACCTACCTCAAACGTCTGCCGGTGGACACCTTGAAAATCGATCAGTCATTCGTGCGCGACGCCACCAGCGACCCCAACGATACCGAAATCATCCGCGCCATCGTCGCCATGGCCCGCAGCCTTGAGCTGGAGGTGATCGCCGAAGGTGTCGAGACCCCGGAACAACTGAGTTTCCTGCAGGGGCTGGGTTGCCATTTGTACCAGGGCTACCTGCACAGTCGGCCGTTGCCGCTAGACGCGTTTGAGCGACTGTTGCCCTGACAAAGGAGCCCGCAATGAGGGCTCCACAAATGAAAAAGGGCGCCAATGGCGCCCTTCTTCATTAGTTGCGATGCATCAGTTTTGCAGCGCGGGTTGTTGCTGCGCCCCGTTGATCGGGATGCGCTTGGCTTTCGCCTCTTCCGGGATCACTCGCAACAGGTCGATGCTCAACAGACCGTTGCTCAGGCCGGCGGATTTGATCTCGATATGATCGGCCAACCGGAAGGACAGCTTGAACGCACGCTGGGCGATACCCTGGTGCAGGTAGGTCACGCTGTCGTTGCTCGCTTCGCGCTTACCACCGCTGATGGTCAGCACACCTTTTTCCACTTGCAGGTCCAGGTCGTCTTCCTGGAATCCGGCGGCGGCAACCACGATGCGATACTCGTCATCGCCATGTTTTTCCACGTTGTAGGGTGGATAGCTACTGCCTGGTTCGTTGCGCAAGGCGGTTTCGAACAGGTCGTTGAAACGGTCGAAGCCCACCGAGGAACGGAACAGAGGGGCCAGGGAAAATGCAGTACTCATGATTCAAATCTCCTGAAAAGTTCAGCAAGGTTTTTTGTCTCCGCGACCCGAATTCGGCATCGCGTAATCCCTATCTAGGGACCGCCAAAAACTTTTCAAGAGGTTGTTTTGAAATTTTTTTCAGGCCGCTTCGGTGCGCTGCACGCCGAGCAAATGGCCTACCGCGTCCAGGTCGGTTTCCCGGCGCAGGGCGGTAAACAGCTCCACCGCTTCGGGATAATTGCGAGTCAGCATCGCCAGCCACTGCTTCAACCGGCCGGGCGCCTGGCGTGGGGTCAATTGCTCGACCACCTGCACCCAGAAGTCCTGGAGCATCGGTTGCAATTCGGCCCAGGACAGCTCGATCACCTCTTCACCGGCCCTGGCCGCAGCGATCTGCCGGGCCAGATCAGGACGGGAAACGAGGCCGCGGCCGAGCATGATGTCTTCCACGCCGCTGATCTCGCGGCACCGGCGCCAGTCTTCAACGCTCCAGATATCGCCGTTGGCGAATACCGGGACCTTGACCACCTCCTGAACCCGTGGGATCCACTCCCAGTGGGCCGGTGGTTTATAGCCGTCGGTCTTGGTCCGTGCATGCACCACAATGTGCGCCGCGCCACCTTCGGCCAATGCCGTGGCACAGACCAACGCCCCATCCGGGCTGTCGAAACCCAGGCGCATCTTGGCGGTAACGGGAATGTGCCTGGGCACCGCGCGGCGCACGTGCTCGACAATTTCGTTGAGCAGCTCCGGCTCTTTGAGCAACACCGCCCCACCCCGTGATTTATTCACAGTCTTGGCCGGACAGCCGAAGTTCAGGTCGATAACCTGCGAACCCAGCTCGCAGGCCAATGCGGCGTTCTCCGCCAGGCACACCGGATCGGAACCCAGCAATTGCACCCGCAGCGGTACGCCGGCAGCGGTCCGGGCACCGGTCAGCAGCTCAGGGGCAAGCTTGTGGAAATAGGCCGGTGTGAGCAGACGGTCATTGATGCGAATGAACTCGGTCACGCACCAGTCGATACCGCCAACACGGGTCAGAACGTCCCGCAGGATGTTGTCAACCAACCCCTCCATGGGCGCCAGGGCAATTTGCATGGAAAAACACACTCAACGAAAAACGTGCGGCAGTTTACCGGATTTTGCCCACAACATCGGAATTCACCACCAATCCCCTGTGGGAGCGGGCTTGCTCGCGATAGCGCTGGGTCAGCTTGCATTGATACCGAATGTGCGGCCGTCATCGCGAGCAAGCTCGGCTCCCACACTGGATCCCGCGTGTTCACAGATTCTGCATCCACCACAGATCCCTGTGGGAGCGAGCTTGCTCGCGATAGCGCTGGGTCAGTCTATGAGAATGCCGGATGTCATCAGCGCAGGACCATAACCCTCGATGAACTCCGGTGGCATGCGCTTGGGCCTGCCAGTGGACAGTTCGATGCAAACAAAGGTGGTCTGGGCGCGCAGCAACGTGGTGTTGTCACTGGGGCGAATCAGCTGGAAATGCCGATTCATCTTCAATCGCTGATCCCAGTCGACGATCCAGGTAGCCAGTTGCAGCTCGTCACCTTCGTAGGCCGCCGCCAGGTAATCGATCTCATGACGCACAACCGCCATGGCCCGGTCCAGCCGCCGATACTCCACCAGATCCAGCCCCAGGCGCTGGGAATGGCGCCAGGCACAGCGCTCAAGCCAGGTGACGTATACCGCGTTATTGGCGTGGCCCAGCCCGTCGATGTCTTCGGCATTTACTTGAAGATCAATAATGAACGGCGTTGCCCGATCCCAGCCCATGCCCCTCTCCCGGTCGAATTTGGTGGGGGCCAGTGTAACGGATCCGAGCTTGACCGCCATCGCGGCCAAGCCTTGCTCCCACAGATCAAGCCGATTGCCGTGCTTGCAGACTGCGCCCGGCCAGCAGGGATAACACGCCATCAATGACGCGAGGATCGGCCAGCACCCGCTGGTGGCCGCCCTGCGGCAAGCGCAGCAAGCGGCTGTCGAACCAGGCTTCGTGAATCAGTTGCGATTCCTTGACCGAAACGAAGGTGTCGTCCTCGGCATGGACAATCAGCCCGGGCACGTCCAGCTGGTAATGGGCGACATCCATCCTCGAAGCCGGCATGCCCACATCGTTTTCCACTTGGCGAATGAAGGCCGATCGCGCCTTGGGCGGCAGCCCCATCATCCGGGCGAACCCACGCAGCACGCCAAGAATGCGCGCAGGCGCTGCAATGCTGACCAGAGTCTCGGTCCGCAACCCCAGCTGAACCGCGAGCATGGCACTGGCACCACCCATGGAATGCCCAACCACGGCTTGCAGCGGCGGTAACTCCGCCGCGGCTTCGAGCATGGCCCTGGCGAACAGCAGGACATTGGCCTCGCGTCCAGGTGAACGACCATGGGCCGGGCCGTCCAGCGCCACCACCGTCTAGCCAGCACCTACCAGCGCCGTGATCAGCGCGGCAAATTGCGTGGGTCGCCCTTCCCAGCCATGCATCAACAAGACAGTCGGGCCTTTGCCCCAGCGCAAGGCGGACAGACCGAAGCGTAAGGTGATGCGCTCGGAGGTCGCCAGCAATGGCAACTCCCAATCCCTTGGCGGCAAGTCCCGGGGACGCATGAACAGCGATCGCATCTTCTTCGCCACCAGGCCCGGGGCCACCCATCCCAGCGTGCCATTGACGCCACGAATCCAGCTAAACCTGTTCATCGCTCATCTCCAGGGCTTGCGCCTTAGCTCATCGCACCGCCGACTTGGCAGCGCGCAGCAACCGATCCGATAACTCTCCCGGGCCCAACGCTCGTGCCAAGGCCAGGCCGCCGACCATCAGGGCAATGTCCGCCAAGGCCTTGTCGGCGTCTTCCGGGCTGGCCGCCAACTGCGCAACCATCAGCTCAATATGCTCATTGAGCACCTCACGAAACTCATCCGGCAGCCGCCCGAGCTCGCCGACCGATGCCGGGATCGGGCAGGCCAGATCGGTGGAATCACGGTGCTTGCGCGACAGGTAGAACGCCGCCGCCAGGGTTCGCCGCTCCTCACCGGTCAGCTCGGCATCCATCTCGGCGATCAGACCGCGACGCTGGCTGAGCAGTTGCTTGAATGCCTCCAGCATCAAGGCATCCTTGCTTTCGAAGTGGGCATAGAAGCCGCCCACTGTCAGCCCGGCGGCGCCCATCACCTCGCCGACACTCGGCTCGGCCGGCCCCCGCTGAATCAGCGCAGCACTGGCGGCCTTGAGTATGCGTTCGCGGGTTTGCGCTTTTTTATCGCTCATCGTTACCTCCGAATATTACGACTGAAATATTATCCATGTAATAATTTTCCGCAAGCGGAAATTTTGACCGCTGGTCAGAAGCATCGTTAAAGGAATTGAAGATTGGCCGAACGCCAGACAAACAAAAGGGCCATTCAAGAATTGAATGACCCTTATAAAATCCCGCAGAGCGGGTAATCGTGGCGTCCCCTAGGGGACTCGAACCCCTGTTACCGCCGTGAAAGGGCGGTGTCCTAGGCCACTAGACGAAGGGGACACAAACCTTCTAACTTGATCAGCGCTGAGAACTGATCGATTCAAGGCCGGTGTGGCCAAACCTTGAACCTGTAATTGGTGGAGCTAGACGGGATCGAACCGTCGACCTCTTGCATGCCATGCAAGCGCTCTCCCAGCTGAGCTATAGCCCCGGATTTTTCGCCTCGCGGCGGAGCGACCTCTTGCAACATCGCTTCTGTAAAACTGGCGTCCCCTAGGGGACTCGAACCCCTGTTACCGCCGTGAAAGGGCGGTGTCCTAGGCCACTAGACGAAGGGGACGCAAACCCTTCTATACAACTGATCAACGCTGAGTGTTGATCGCTTCAAGACCGGTGTGGCCAGGCCTTGAAGTGTAAATTGGTGGAGCTAGACGGGATCGAACCGTCGACCTCTTGCATGCCATGCAAGCGCTCTCCCAGCTGAGCTATAGCCCCTCATCGCTGAGGACGGGGCGAATCTTAAGGGCGTATCCGAGGGCTGTCAAATTTATTTTCAACAAATTTGAAAGTTTTTTGCCGGGATAACAATCACTTACCGACAAACCCCGGAAAACCGGGGTATGTCCTGCCTCATCGAGCACTCAGGCAATCGCGCCCAGCAGTTTTTCCCACTCCTTGTTCTCCTTCTTCGACACACCACCGAGCAGATCGATGGCCTGGCGCAGACGGAAACGGGTCAGGTCCGGGCCAAGGATCTCCATGGCATCGAGCACCGACACCGAGCTGGCCTGGCCAGTAATGGCGGCGAACATCAGCGGCATGGCATCACGCAGTTTCAGCTCCAGCGATTCGACCACGGCCTGGATGGTCGCGGTGATGCTGTCCTTTTCCCACTGACGCAGACTTTCGAGCTTCCACAGGATCAGTTGCATCAATTGGCGCACTTGATCACCGGAAAGCTTCTTGGACTCGAACAGCTTCGCATCCGGGGTCACGCCGCCGGCAAAGAAGAAGCCGGCCAGAGGGGCGATCTGGCTGAACGTCTCCACCCTGCCCTGCACATGGGGAGCGATTTTCATCATGTACTCAGGGTTGAATGCCCACTTCTGTACACGCGCAGCAAACTCCTCCACCGGCAGGTCACGCAACCACTGACCGTTGAGCCAGGAGAGTTTCTCGACATCGAAGATCGGCCCCCCCAGCGACACCCGCGACAGGTCGAAGTGCTCGACCATTTCCTGCAGCGAGAACTTCTCGCGCTCGTCCGGCATCGACCAGCCCATGCGCCCCAGGTAGTTGAGCATCGCCTCAGGCATGAAGCCCATGCGTTCGTAGAAGGTCACCGACGTTGGGTTCTTGCGCTTGGACAGTTTGCTCTTGTCCGGGTTACGCAGCAGTGGCATGTAGCACAGCTGCGGTTGTTCCCAACCGAAGTATTCGTACAGCAGGATCAGTTTCGGCGCCGACGGCAGCCACTCTTCACCGCGCAGGACGTGGGTGATGCCCATCAGGTGATCGTCGACCACGTTCGCCAGGAAATACGTCGGCAGGCCGTCGGTCTTCATCAGCACTTGCATGTCCATGCGATCCCACGGGATCTCGACATCGCCGCGCAGCATGTCCGGCACCACGCAGACGCCTTCGGTCGGCACCTTCATGCGGATCACATGGGGCTCACCGGCGGCCAGGCGACGGGCGACTTCTTCCTTGGACAGCAGCAGCGCGCGGCCGTCGTAGCGTGGGGTCTCGCCGCGAGCGATCTGCTCGGCGCGCATCTGGTCCAGCTCTTCGGCGGTACAGAAGCACGGGAAGGCGTGCCCCATGTCTACCAGTTGCTGGCAGTACTGCTGATAGATGTCACCGCGCTCGCTCTGGCGGTAAGGACCGTGCGGGCCGCCAACGTCCGGACCTTCGCTCCAGTCGATGCCCAGCCAGCGCAGGGCGTCGAAGATCTGCTGTTCGGACTCGCGGGTCGAACGCAGCTGGTCGGTGTCCTCGATCCGCAGGATGAACTCACCGCCGTGCTGCTTGGCAAAGCAATAGTTGAACAAAGCGATGTAAGCGGTGCCGACATGGGGATCGCCAGTGGGCGAAGGCGCGATGCGGGTGCGGACGGTGGTCATGGCATGTCTCGGAAAGAATATAAAAGCGAAGATGAAACAGGGGGCGAATGGTAACAGGCGATGGTGGGCGGGCTCCAGTGAGAGGGGGATTTGTGTGGCACCTGTCAGACCGAGGCACCTTCAATCGCGAGCAGGCTCGCTCCCACAGGGAACCAAGTTGTCCGGACTGGACGCGGTCCATTGTGGGAGCGAGCCTGCTCGCGATAAGGCCATTACCGTGGCCACACAACCTCAGACAGTCAGCAACCGCTCGCGCAGCTTGCCAATCTCGTCACGCAACTGCGCAGCCGCTTCGAACTCCAGGTCCCGGGCCAGCTGGTACATTTTTTCTTCCAACTGACGGATACGCTTGCTGATTTCGCTCGGCGAGCGCAGTTCGGCTTCGTAACGGGCGCTCTCTTCGGCGGCCTTGGCCATGCCCTTGCGCTTCTTGCTGCGCGAGCCGGGCACAGTGGCGCCTTCCATGATGTCGGCGACGTCCTTGAACACCCCTTTTGGCGTGATGCCATTGGCCAGGTTGAAGGCAATCTGTTTATCGCGACGACGCTCGGTCTCGCCGATAGCCCGTTCCATGGAACCGGTGATGCGATCGGCATAAAGAATCGCCCGGCCGTTGAGGTTACGCGCCGCCCGACCGATGGTCTGGATCAACGAACGCTCGGAGCGCAGGAAACCTTCCTTGTCGGCGTCCAGAATCGCCACCAGTGACACCTCCGGCATGTCCAGACCTTCGCGCAGCAGGTTGATCCCCACCAGCACGTCGAACGTACCCAGGCGCAGGTCGCGGATGATCTCGACCCGCTCCACCGTGTCGATGTCCGAGTGCAGGTAGCGCACCCGCACACCGTGGTCGGCCAGATAATCAGTCAAGTCTTCGGCCATGCGCTTGGTCAGCGTGGTGACCAGCACCCGCTCCTCCACTGCCACACGCTTGGAGATTTCCGAGAGCAGATCATCGACCTGAGTCAGCGCCGGGCGCACTTCAACCTGCGGATCGACCAGCCCGGTGGGCCGTACCACCTGCTCGACCACCCGGCCGGCATGCTCGGCCTCGTAGTTGCCTGGGGTGGCGGAGACAAAAATCGTCTGCGGACTCACACTTTCCCATTCGTCAAAACGCATCGGCCGGTTATCCAGGGCCGAAGGCAGACGGAAGCCGTATTCCACCAGGGTTTCCTTGCGGGACCGGTCGCCTTTGTACATGGCGCCGACCTGGGGCACGCTGACGTGGGATTCGTCGATCACCAGCAAGGCATCGGCCGGCAGATAGTCATACAACGTAGGCGGTGGCGCGCCCGCCGGGCGACCCGACAGGTAGCGCGAGTAGTTTTCGATGCCGTTGCAGTAACCCAGCTCCAGGATCATCTCCAGGTCGAATCGGGTCCGCTGCTCCAGCCGCTGGGCTTCCACCAGTTTGTTGTTCGACCGCAAGTATTCCAGGCGCTCCTGCAATTCAACCTTGATCCCCTCGATAGCGCCCAGCAGGGTTTCCCGGGGCGTAACGTAGTGGCTCTTGGGGTAGAAGGTGAAGCGCGGCAGCTTGCGGATCACCTCGCCGGTCAGCGGATCGAACGCCGAAAGACTCTCCACTTCGTCATCGAACAGCTCGATGCGGATCGCCTCCAGGTCCGATTCCGCCGGGTAGATGTCGATCACGTCGCCACGGACCCGGAACGTTGCCCGGGCGAAATCCATGTCGTTGCGGGTGTATTGCAGGTCCGCCAGGCGGCGCAGCAAGGCTCGCTGGTCGAGCTTGTCGCCACGATCAACGTGCAAGACCATCTTCAGGTACGTTTCCGGGCTACCCAGACCATAGATGCAAGACACCGTGGTGACGATGATCGCGTCCTTGCGTTCGAGCAATGCCTTAGTGGCCGAGAGCCGCATCTGTTCGATGTGATCGTTGATCGAAGCATCCTTCTCGATGAAGGTGTCCGAAGACGGTACGTAGGCTTCGGGTTGGTAGTAGTCGTAATAGGAGACGAAGTACTCCACCGCGTTGTTGGGGAAAAACGCCTTGAACTCGCCATACAGCTGCGCCGCCAGGGTCTTGTTCGGTGCCAGCACCAGGGTCGGGCGCTGCACCTGGGCAATCACGTTGGCGATGCTGAAAGTCTTGCCCGAGCCTGTCACACCGAGCAGCGTCTGGTGCGCCAGTCCGGCCTCGATGCCTTCGACCATCAGGCGAATGGCTTCCGGCTGGTCGCCGGCGGGCTGGAATCGGGTGACTAGCTGGAATTCAGACATAACATAACCTCTGGGTTCACCCCTGTCGGCCAGCCAACAGGAACGAGAAAGACCGAAACGACTGATGTCGCCCGAGGAAAAAACTGGGATGCATACAATGTGGAGGTGAATGCCTTCGCTTTCAAGACGAACGTCCTACACGCCTTGAAGTCTTTGACGCCGCCAGGGGACTAACGGTCGAAAAAAAACGAAAATACTTGCCTTAAAAACCGAATCGCCTGTCGCCGCGCCCGGTGATGGCCTCTATACTAGCTCCCCGTTTGTGCACCGCTCTAGTGCATTCGGCTGGAGCGCTACACGTCCCCTCACACTCCATTCAGAGCCGCGCAATAATGAGCCTGTTTTCCGCTGTCGAATTGGCACCACGCGACCCCATCCTGGGCCTCAACGAAGCATTCAACGCCGACACCCGTACCAATAAGGTCAACTTGGGCGTGGGTGTTTACTGCAACGAGGAGGGGCGCATTCCACTTCTGCGCGCCGTTGTCGAAGCCGAGACGATCCGCGTGGCCCAACACGTTTCCCGTGGTTACCTGCCGATCGACGGCATTGCCGCCTACGACCAGGCGGTCCAGACCCTGCTGTTCGGCAAGAACTCGCCGCTGATCGCCTCCGGCCGCGTCATCACCACCCAGGCCGTGGGCGGCACTGGCGCACTGAAGATCGGCGCCGACTTCCTCAAGCAACTGCTGCCTGACGCCGTCGTGGCCATCAGCGATCCAAGCTGGGAAAACCACCGCGCGCTGTTCGAAACTGCCGGTTTCCCGGTGCAGAACTACCGCTACTACGACGCCGCTACCCATGACGTGAACCGCAACGGCCTGCTGGAAGACCTCAACGCCCTGCCCGACCGCTCGATCGTCGTGCTGCACGCCTGCTGCCATAACCCCACCGGCGTGGACCTGAGCCCGCAAGACTGGAAAAACGTACTGGACGTGGTCAAGGCCAAGAACCACGTTCCATTTTTGGACATGGCTTATCAGGGCTTTGGCGACGGTATCGACGAAGACGCCGCCGCCGTGCGCCTGTTCGCCGAGTCGGGCCTGACTTTCTTTGCGTCCAGCTCGTTCTCCAAATCGTTCTCCCTGTACGGCGAGCGCGTTGGCGCCCTGTCGATCGTCAGCGAATCGAAAGAGGAAAGTGCCCGGGTACTGTCCCAGGTCAAGCGCGTGATCCGCACCAACTACTCCAACCCGCCGACCCACGGCGCCAGTATTGTCGCAGCCGTGCTCAACAGCCCGGAACTGCGGGCCCAATGGGAAGCGGAACTGGCCGAAATGCGTCTGCGGATTCGCGGCATGCGCAACCAGATGGTGGATATGCTGGCTAAAGCCGCTCCGCACCGGGATTTCAGCTTCGTCGCACGCCAGCGCGGGATGTTTTCCTACTCCGGCCTGACCGTTGAACAAGTGACGCGCCTGCGCAACGAGTTCGGCATCTATGCCCTGGACACCGGCCGCATCTGCGTGGCCGCACTGAACCAGAACAACATCGATGCGGTGACCAAGGCGATTGTTCAGGTGATCTGAAGGCCGCCGGGATGAAAAAAGGGAAGCCAAGGCTTCCCTTTTTTTGCGTTCACGCTGACCCCGTGGCGAGGGAGCTTGCTCCCGCTGGGCTGCGAAGCAGCCCTAAAGCCAGCCACCTCGGTGTGTCAGACTGATTGACTCAAGCATTTCCTAGGGCTGCTGCGCAGCCCAGCGGGAGCAAGCTCCCTCGCCACAAAAGCAACTCGTCGAAATTACAGCTCCGTCGCCCGCTGACTCGCAGCATCGTCGTAGATCACATACAACGACTCGGCAATCTGACTCTTGATGGCCTTGGTGCTTTCCAGCCCCAGGACAAAACCCTCGGCCTTGCCACCGGCACGGTTCAATTCGTCAGCGGTGCTGGCCTGGGTGATGGCATCGTAGAGTTTCTCCGCGTGCGGTCCCACGCCCTTGGGCAAGCTGATCTGGGCGGTGCTCATAGGCGCACCTCAGTGTGGTTGCCTGTGTGAAGCGGTAACAGATGATTCATGGCGCAAACCTTTGTTTGGCGAATGGCCGGCAGCGCGTCCAGCCACTTCCGGGGGACCATGGTAGCCCTCTCCTGCCGTTGCGGTAACCGCCAATCGCCGATTAATCGCCAACGGACCTGAGGAATGTGCCGGCCGGCAAGAGAAGCTTGACTTCTCTTTTCCAATCAGTAACATACGCGTCATTCCGCGATAGCTCAGTTGGTAGAGCAAGTGACTGTTAATCACTGGGTCCCTGGTTCGAGTCCAGGTCGTGGAGCCAGACAGCAGCAGATCAAGCCCCTGAATCGAAAGATTCAGGGGCTTTTTTGTGGGCGAAAGAAAGGGCTGATTGATTGAAAAGGCTTGCCGATGTCGCTGGCGGAACAATCAGTCAGGCCCGAACAGGCATCATGGTCTGAATCCTGCTTGAATTTGCCAGGCCCGACCGTCACGTGCACGTCATGAGGACGTCGCAAACTGGCGTTGTCCGCCAACAAACATCTCCATAACAACAAGGACGAAGACATGCCCACGCAACACCCGCACCGCAACAATGATCTGTGTACCTCCAGCAAGGTGTACACCGCGCTGACTGAACTCAAGCACCTGGAAGGCCACCGCAGCGCCAAATTCCTTTCGCTGCTGACGCAACACCTGGTGCGCAAGGGCTTGCTCAACGAGCAGGAAGTGGTGCACATGCTCGATCTGGTCGTCGATTGAGCAGCATCGATTCCTACTATTGAAGCGGTTGATTTTTCCTCCCCCCTGCTGAGTCGTAAGGTAACTCCATCGATTGATGGAGGTTCCCATGCCCAAGGTTCAAATCATGTCTGTCATTGGCAGCGCCGTGCCCACCCCACTCAAGGAGCGTGGTCTGTTGGCCTGCTGGTATCTGGTGCAGGACGGCGTCACTATCAGCGGTCCGCTGACTTCTCTGCCCGCCGCCCAAGCCCTGTCACAACGCATCGGCCCTTATCTGCTGACCGCCTAGGGCAACCGCACCCGCGGCTTGCTTTCGACGAACAGCGCCCAACACGACATGAACAGCGCGGCGATCAGCGGGCCGATCACAAATCCGTTCAGCCCGAACACCGCCAGCCCGCCCAACGTCGAGACCAGGACCATGTAGTCGGGCATCTTCGTATCCTTGCCCACCAGGATGGGGCGCAGGAAATTGTCCACCAGGCCAATGACGAATATCCCGAACAGGGTCAATACCACGCCCTGCCAGATGGCCCCGGAGAGCAGGAAATACACTGCCACCGGCGCCCAGACCAGGCCCGCGCCCACCGCCGGCAACAGCGACAGAAAGGCCATCAGCACCGCCCAGAGCAACACCGTGGGAATCCCCAGGATCCAGAAAATCAGCCCACCCAACGCCCCTTGGGTGATGGCCACCAGCAGGTTTCCCTTCACGGTCGCTCGCACCACACGGTTGAACTTCAACTGCAGGCGACGTTTCTGGTACTCCGCCAGGGGAACGGCGGTACGGACCTTGCGCACCAGCTCAGGGCCGTCACGCAGGAAAAAGAACAACAGATAAATCATGACGAAGAAGCTCACCAGGAACTGAAACGTGCCCTGGCCGAAGCTGAACGCCTGGGTGGCGAAGAATTGGCTGCCTTGCATCGCGCCTTTGACGATCCGCTCTCGCAGCCCGTTCAGGTTACCCAGGCCAAAACGGTCGAGCAGGTTCTGGAAGTAAGGCGGCAAGGCATCCCGGAAGCGGGCCAGGTAATCGGCAATGTCCAACTCTCCGCTTTCCAGGCTCTTGTACAACGCCGCCCCTTCCTGGACCAGCAACGTACTGATGACGATCACCGGCAAGATCGCGATCACCACGCAAATACTCAATGTAAGTAACGAAGTGAGGTTGCGCTGCCAGCCGAGTTTCAGTTGCAGGCGGCGCTGCATCGGGGCAAAGACAATCCCCAGGATCACTGCCCAGAACACGGCGCCATAAAACGGCAGGAGGATCCAGATGAAAGCGATGGTGACCAGAATCAACATCAGCATCTGGGACTTGTCTTGCAGGGTCTTTCGGTTCATTTCTTTTCCATATCCTTGGCGCGATAAACGTTAGTCAGCCAGGATTCGCCGGAGTGCCTTTCCCTTTGCATCCGGTGTTGATCCAGATCAATTGCACGGTACCCGTCGTGGCGTACTCTCGGCGCTTTTTGCGATCCGACGCCACCATGCCCTTCGTTGCCCCCGAACTGCTCGCCCCTGCCGGCACCCTGAAAAACATGCGTTATGCCTTCGCCTACGGCGCCGACGCGGTGTACGCCGGCCAACCGCGCTACAGCCTGCGTGTGCGTAACAACGAGTTCGACCACGCCAACCTGGCCTTGGGCATTGGCGAGGCCCAGGCCATGGGCAAGCGCTTCTATGTGGTGGTGAACATAGCGCCCCACAACGCCAAGCTGCGCACCTTCCTCAAAGACCTGGAGCCTGTGATTGCCATGGCACCGGACGCGCTGATCATGTCCGACCCCGGCTTGATCATGCTGGTGCGCCGGCATTTCCCGCAGATGCCGATTCATCTGTCGGTGCAGGCCAACACCGTGAACTGGGCCAGCGTCGAGTTCTGGCAACAGCAGGGCTTGAGCCGCATCATCCTGTCCCGGGAGCTGTCCTTGGAGGAGATCGCCGAAATCCGTGAGCAGGTGCCGGCCATGGAACTGGAAGTGTTCGTTCACGGGGCGCTGTGCATGGCCTATTCCGGACGTTGCCTGCTGTCGGGCTATTTGAACCGGCGCGACGCCAACCAGGGCAGTTGCACCAACGCCTGTCGCTGGAAATATTCGGCGCAACCGGCGCAGGAAAACGCGGTGGGCGATATCGTGCAGACCTGGCCAGCCGAACCGACCCTGGGCCTCGGCGCGCCCACCGACCAAGTGTTTCTGCTTCAGGAAGCGAACCGCCCGGAGGAATCGATGCCGGCCTTCGAGGATGAGCACGGCACCTACATCATGAACGCCAAGGATCTGCGGGCCGTGCAACACGTGGAGCGGCTTGCCCGCATGGGCGTGCATTCCTTGAAGATCGAAGGGCGGACCAAGTCGCACTTTTATTGCGCACGCACCACCCAGGTCTATCGCCGGGCGATCGACGACGCCGTGGCCGGCCGGGAGTTTGACCGCAGCCTGATGACCGACCTCGAGTCCCTGGCCCAGCGCGGCTACACCGAGGGTTTTCTACGCCGGCATGTTCATGATGAGTACCAGAACTATCAGAACGGCAGCTCAGTGTCGGAGCGCCAGCAGTTCGTCGGTGAATTGACCGGCCAGCGGCGCGAGCGTCTGGCCGAAGTCCGGGTCAAGAACCGCTTTGGCCTGGGCGATCACATGGAATTGATGACCCCCAAGGGCAACTTTCACTTCGACCTGCATCAACTGCAGAACGTCAACGGCCAGGGCATCGACGTGGCACCGGGAGACGGGCATGTGGTGTACGTGCCGATTCCGGATGCGGTGGATTTGCGGTTTGGGTTGTTGATGCGGGATGTGCGAGAAGCGTAGCACCTGCACGGCCTCCCCAATCATGCAGACACCGCCAAACAATTGTGGGAGCGAGCCTGCTCGCGATAGCGCCTTCACAGTCAACATCGTTATTGACTGATCTACCGCCATCGCGAGCAGGCTCGCTCCCACAAGGTCGTGTTTGCCTGCGTCCGGCAAGAACTGCCGAAGGCTGCGATCCTCCTTTCCCGATAGGGCCCGGTTGCCCAGGCGAAACATCCGGATCGAGCACGAAAGATCGCAGCCTTCGGCAGCTCCTGCTGCACGACTCAGATGCGGAACTGCCCCACCAGTTTGCCCAGGCGTTGGCCCAGATCGGCCAGGCTGCGGGAGGTCTGGGCACCGAGTTGAGTTTCGTCGGCGACGCTGTCCACCGCCACGGCGATCTGGTGCACGCTGCGGTTGATTTCCTCGGCCACGGCGGTCTGTTCTTCAGCAGCGCTGGCGATCTGGGCGTTCATCGAATTGATGGTGCCGATCAACTGCGCCATGGTGTCCAGGGACGCCCCGGCCTCATTGGCCTGCACCGACGTGCCATCGCCCGCTTCGCTGGAGCGGCGCATCGCTTCTACCGCTGCGTGGGTGCCCGACTGCAGACGATCAATCATGCCCTGGATTTCCTGGGTACTTTGTTGAGTCCGACTGGCCAGGGCCCGCACTTCATCAGCCACCACGGCAAAACCGCGACCCGCTTCCCCGGCGCGAGCGGCCTCAATGGCGGCGTTCAGCGCCAACAGGTTGGTCTGCTCGGCGATCGAGCGAATCACCCCCAGCACGCTGACAATCGAAGCCACGTCCTGTTGCAAACTGTCCAGGGACAGGCCGCTGCTGCGAATATCGCTCACCAGTGCATGAATCTGCTGGATACTGCCGGCCACCACACGCTTGGCCGACTGGCCTTCTTCGTCGGTCTGCTGGGCCGCGACAGCGGCACCCTGGGCACTGCGAGCCACTTCCTGGGCGGCCGAAGACATCTCGTTGATCGCCGTGGCGACCTGGTCGGTTTCGTGACGCTGACGCTCCATGGCCTGCTCGGAGCGCTGTGCCTGCTCGGAAACCTGCGCCACCAGCCCAGTCAGCTGCGAGGTCATTTCGGTGATCTGCCGGACCAGACCGTGGATCTTGTCGACAAAACGGTTGAACGAGCCGGCCAGTTGGCCGAGTTCGTCCTGGCTGGTGATCGCCAGGCGGCGAGTCAGGTCGCCCTCGCCCGCCGCGATGTCATCGAGGTTGTCTTTCATCAGGTGCAGCGGCCGCAGGATGGCATTGGCCAGCAACATGCCCACCACCGCAATCACCAGCAATACCACCACAGCAATGCCCACGATGCTCAGCAGAACGCCTTGCAGACGTTCTTGAACCTTGGCCTCAACCAGTGCTACCTGAGCTTCAATGCCGTCCAGGTTGACCGAGCTGCCGACCGCCATGTCCCACTTGGGCAAGTAGTCGGTGTAGCCGAGCTTTGGCACCAGTTCCTTGCTGTTTGGCAGTGGCGAGCTGTATTCCAGATAGTGGGTTCCGTCCTTGGCGACTTTCACCAGGTCACGGTTGACATAGACACCGTTGGGATCGCGGTTGTCCTTGAAGTTTTTGCCCACACCGTCGGGGCTGTTGGCCTTGAAGAGACGAACAGTTTCGGAGTCGTAACCGAAGAAATAGCCGTCCTTGCCGTAGGTGACGTTCGACAGCAGCTTGATAGCCTCGGCCCGCGCGGCGTTATCCCCCGGCGCCGACGCGTCGTACAACGGCTTGATGGCAGTAAGCCCCACCGCGACGTAATTCTGCAGGGTGGCCTTAGCGTCGCTGAGCAAGCGCTCGCGGGTTTGCTGAACCTCTTTGCCGGCCTGCTCCTTCAGAATGAAAGCCGTGGTCAGGCTGATAATAGCGGCGGATAGCAATACAGGCAGTATTGCCAAGGACAGAACTTTAGCCTTCAGGCTCAGGCGCATACTGTTCACTCTTATCGGTTTTATGGCGTGGTTAACTGTGTTAACGGCACGGCACGGGAAAACTGTAGGACAAGGTGAAGGGCTTGCGCCGAGTGGTCAGCTAAAGAGGTGCTGGATTTTGGGGGCCTTATCGCGAGCAGGCTCGCTCTCACATTGGATATTCTGTGAACACCCCTGTGGGAGCGAGCCTGCTCGCGATGAAGGCGACTGGGTCCCGGATTACAACACCATCGCCGCCACCCAGCCAAACACCAGCAGCGGCAAGTTGTAATGGATGAAGGTCGGGACCACGGTGTCCCAGATGTGGTGGTGCTGGCCATCGATGTTCAGCCCGGAGGTCGGGCCCAGGGTCGAGTCCGAAGCGGGCGAGCCGGCATCGCCCAGGGCTCCGGCGGTGCCGACGATGCAGACGATCGCCAGCGGACTGAAACCCAATTGCAGGCACAGCGGCACGAAGATCGTCGCCAGAATCGGCACCGTGGAGAACGACGAACCGATGCCCATGGTCACCAGCAAGCCCACCAGCAACATCAACAGGGCGCCGATGCCCTTGTTGTGGCCGATCCAGGCCGCCGAGGTTTCCACCAGGCTCTGGACTTCACCTGTTGCCTTCATCACTTCGGCAAAGCCTGAGGCGGCGATCATGATGAAACCGATCATCGCCATCATCTTCATGCCTTCGGTGAACAGGTCGTCGGTTTCGCGCCAACGCACCACCCCCGATACCGAGAAAATCAGAAACCCGACCAGGGCACCGATGATCATCGAATCCAGCAGGAGCTGAATGGCAAACGCCGCCGCGATCGCCAGTCCCGCCACCAACAGGCTCAACGGGTTGTAGCGCACGGTCACCTGTTCGGCCCTGGCGATTGTTTTCAGGTCGTAGATGCGTTTTTTGCGATACGTGAAAAACGCCATGACCAAACCAAACACCATGCCCAGCGCCGGAATGCCCATGGCATGGGTGATGTTGATGTCACTGACGTCCACGCCGCTGCGGGCGACGTTGGCCAGCAGGATCTCGTTGAGGAAGATGTTGCCAAAGCCCACCGGCAGGAACATGTAGGGCGTGATCAAGCCAAAAGTCATGACGCAGGCAATCAACCGGCGGTCCAGCTGCAGCTTGGTCAGTACATAAAGAAGCGGCGGTACCAACAGCGGGATGAAGGCGATGTGGATCGGCAGAATATTCTGGGAGGCAACCGCTACCGTTCCCAGCAAGCCGATCAGGACCCATTTGACCCCCGAGCCACCGGCGACGTCCTGGCGATCCACCATGGCCAGGGCTTTGTCGGCCAGGGCGTGAGCCATGCCGGACTTGGCAATCGCTACGGCGAAAGCACCCAGCAAAGCGTAGGACAACGCCACGGTTGCCCCGCCCCCGAGACCGGCATTGAACGCCTTGAGCGTGGCGTCGATGCCCAGGCCGCCAGTCAGACCGCCCACCAGAGCGCCGATAATCAGCGCGATCACCACATGCACGCGGGACAGACTGAGCACCAGCATCACGCCAACCGCGGCAATTACTGCATTTATCATCATTACCTCAAAGCACAGCGATGGAGAGCCACCGGACAAAAAGGTCGCGACTTTGCAGGAAGCGGCGAGAAGCTGCAAGGGTCATGCGGCGGGTTTTATATCCGCATGAGAGCGGGAACGCACCGATATCTTGAGTCCAGCCCCAAAACAATGTGGGAGCGAGCCTGCTCGCGATGGCGGTCTGTCAGTTGATATTGAAGTGGCTGACCCGGCGCTATCGCGAGCAGGCTCGCTCCCACCAGAGATCAGCGCTTGGGCAATCCGATCGTGACCTTCAGCCCGCCCCATTCGCTGTCGCCCAGCGCCAGCGTCCCGCCCCAGGTGTCGACGATGTCCCGCACGATGCCCAGCCCCAGACCGTGGCCGTCGGTCTGCTCATCGAGCCGCGTGCCGCGGCTGAAGACTTGATCGCGGCGGTCTGCGGGAATGCCTGGCCCATCGTCTTCCACCGCCAGGCTGAACCCCTCGGCTGTCTCGCTCACGGTCAGGCGCACTTGCGCGTCGGCCCATTTGCAGGCGTTGTCCAGCAGGTTGCCCAGCAGTTCCAACAGATCTTCACGATCCCAGGGCAGGTGCAGGCCGGGCGGCGCGACGTAAGCCAAGTGCAAGTGCTCACCATGGATCATGTTCAACGTGGCCAGCAACGCCGGCAGTTCCGCGTCGCAGTCAAGATGGGCACCGGGCAAGGCATCGCCGGACAGTCGGGCGCGGTTGAGTTCGCGGTTCAGGCGCTGACGGACCTGCTCCAGTTGTTCGAGCAACAGCTTGCGCAGCTCGGGGTAAGGGTCGAGTTTTTCATTCGAGGCCAGGCTCTGCAGCACCGCCAGCGGGGTTTTCAGGGCATGCCCCAGGTTGCCCAGGGCGTTGCGTGAACGTTTGAGGCTGTCCTCGGTGTGGGCCAGCAGATGGTTGATCTGCGCCACCAGCGGTTCCAGTTCCCGCGGCACCTGCTCGTCGAGTTGCGAACGCTGCCCGCGCTGCAACTGGGCGATCTGCTCCCGGGCTTTGTCCAGCGGGCGCAAGGCGCGGTGCACCGTGATGCGTTGCAACAACAGAATCAACAGCAACCCCGCCAACCCAAGGCCGAGGCCGATCTGCTGCATGCGCAGGAAGCTGTCCCGCACGGGCGTGTAGTCCTGGGCCACGCTGATGGAAATCGCCTGGCCCAGACGCCGATAGTCGGTGCGCAGGACCAGCAGCTTCTGACCTTCAGGCCCCAATTGCAGGTTGCTGTGCAGCCCCGGATGGTCGAGATGGGGTAACTCCTGGTCCCAAAGGGAGCGGGAGCGCCAATGCGTATCGGCAAAATCGATGCGGAAATAATGCCCGGAAAATGGTCGCAGATAAGCCGGCGACAAGCGTCGCTCATCCAGTTGCAGGCCTTGCGGACCACGCACCAAGGCCACCAGCAGGTTCTCGCTGTCGTTGCGCAGCCCCGCCTCCAGATACCGCTGCAGACCCAGCTCGAACAACCACAGACTGGTCTGCGCCAGAACCAGGCCGACCACCACCATCACACCGATCAGGCCCAGGCTCAGACGCCGCTGGATCGATCTCACTGCGCCTGCCCGCCGAACAGGTAACCCTGGCCGCGACGGGTTTCGATCACGCTGCGGCCCAGCTTGCGCCGCAAGTGATTGACATGGACTTCCAGTACATTGGAATCGCGCTCGGTTTCACCGTCATACAGGTGTTCGGCGAGATGGCTCTTGGACAGGATTTGCTCGGGATGAAGCATGAAATAGCGCAGCAGGCGAAATTCGGCCGCGGTCAGTTGGATCTCGGTGCCGTCGCGGCTCACACACTGGCGACCTTCATCCAGATGCAGCCCGGCCGCCTGGAGCGTCGGCTGGTTGGCCTGGCCATGGGAGCGGCGCAGCAATGCCTGGATCCGCAGGTGCAGCTCTTCGGGATGAAAGGGTTTGGTCAGGTAATCGTCGGCCCCGGCCTTGAGGCCTTCGATGCGTTCGGCCCAGGAACCGCGGGCGGTCAGGATCAGCACAGGCGTGCTCAGGCCGCCCGCGCGCCATTGGGCCAACACTTCAAGCCCCGGCACCCCCGGCAAGCCGAGATCGAGGACGATCAGGTCATAAGGCTCGCTGCTGCCCTGATAAACCGCGTCGCGGCCATCGGCGAGCCAGTCGACGGCGTAACCCTGCCGCGTCAGCCCGGCCATCACTTCGTCGGCCAGGGGAACATGATCTTCCACCAGAAGCAGGCGCATCAGTCTTCCTCATCTTTGAGTAAACGGCCGGTCGCGGCCTCCAGGTCCAGTTCGCGCACAACGCCGTCGGTAGCCAGCAATTCGACCTCGTAAATATAGACGCCGTGTTTTTCTTCCAGCTCGGCCTCCAGCAGTTTGGCGCCGGGGTGGCGATCCAGCGCCTGTTGCAGCAAATGTTCCAGGGGCAGGATCACGCCCTGCTGCCGCAATTGCAGGGCCTCATCCTGGTCCAGGTCTCGGGCGACGGCCAGTGAACAGAACACCAGCAGCGCCAGCCCCCAACGGCTGCGAGGGCGTAAATTAAGCTTCATTACAGATCCTGATGATTCTTGAGTACCTTGCCGTCAACCGCGTCCAATTCAAGTTCCCAGTCAACGCCCTGGGCATCGCGCAAGTCCACCTGATAGATGTACTTGCCGTATTCTTGTTCCAGCTCGGTATCGGTCAAGGTGGCGCCAGGGTGTTTGGACAAGGCAGTGGCGTTGAGTTTTTCAACCGACAGAATGGTACCAGCGTCCTGCAGCTTTTGGGCTTCGTCGGCCGTGAGGTCTCGTGCGCTGGCCAGGCCACTGATGGCCATCAGGGTAACGATGAAAAAGGCAGTCAGGCGGTTCATGGGTTGTCTCCTTTTTTTGTAATCTTCACCGGGGAACTGTATCGGGGCGAACTTAACTGAAACTGAATTGCCATCATTGAACACAGATCAATGTGGGAGCGAGCCTGTTCGCTGCCACAGGGCTGACGCCGTTAAATTATCCGTTGCACCATTCGAGACCGGTATGACCGCCATCCACATCAAGTTCCCTGCCCTGACCCTCAAGGCCGGCCCTCGTGCTCTGGCACGCATTCGCCAGGCTGGCCTGAACGCTGCCGATGTCGGCATTCTGCCGGGCGCCGCTGGCGGCCCCAAGGCCTTGGGCATTCAGGGGCTGGACCTGGCGCTGTTTGGCGAGTGGCTGCCTGCCGCGCCCCGGGAGCGCTCGCTGATCGGTGCTTCGGTGGGTTCCTGGCGCTTCGCCAGCGCCTGCCTGCCGGATGCCGCCGAGGGGATCCGGCGCCTGGGCACCCTGTACAACGAGCAAAGCTTTGCCAAAGGCGTGACCATGGCCGGGGTCAGCCAGAGTTCGCAGCGCATGCTCGATGATCTGCTCCAGGGCCGTGATACGTCGATCCTCGAAAACCCGCATTACCGGCTCAACATCATGGTGGTCAAAAGTCACGGCTGGCTGGCCCAGGATCATCGCGGGCGACTCGGCCTGGGATTGTCGTCGGTGATCGCCGACAACCTGCGGGGCCGAGCGCGCCTGTCGCGGCATTTCGAACGGCTGATCGTCCACGACCCACGCCGGGCGCCGCCGTTGCACCCGTTGAACGACTTTCCGTCACGCTTCGTCCCGCTGGAGGCCGGTAATCTGCGCCAGGCGCTGCTGGCATCCGGCTCGATCCCGATGGTGATGGAGGGCGTGCGCGACCTACCCGGCGCCGGCGTTGGCACCTACCGCGACGGCGGCCTGTTGGACTACCACCTGGACCTGCCCTACAGCGGCGAAGACATCGTGCTGTATCCGCACTTCACCGACCGGGTCATTCCCGGCTGGTTCGACAAGGGCCTGCCATGGCGCCGGGGGAACGTCGAGCGCCTGCAGGACGTGCTGTTACTGGCGCCGTCCCGTGAATACCTGGCGCGCCTGCCCTTCGGCAAGCTGCCGGACCGTAACGACTTCAAGCGTTTCATGGGCGATGACACGAGCCGCCGCAAATACTGGCGCACGGCGATGGACGAAAGCCGCCGGCTCGGTGACGAGTTTCTTGAACTGGCGGCCAACGGTGGGCTGGGCGGGCGTTTGCTGACCCTTTAGTCAGCACGGTCGCGCAACGCCGGAACCAAACTGATAAACTCCGCCGCCTGCCTCGCGACCGCTACCTTAAAGAGCCTGAACCTGTGGAAATTTTCAAAGAATTCACCTTCGAATCCGCCCACCGCCTGCCCCACGTGCCAGACGGTCACAAGTGCGGCCGCCTGCACGGCCACTCGTTCAAAGTGGCGATTCACCTGAGCGGCGACATCGACTCGCACACCGGCTGGATTCGGGACTTCTCGGAGATCAAGGCGATCTTCAAGCCGCTCTACGAGCGCCTGGACCACAACTACCTCAACGACATCCCCGGCCTGGAAAACCCCACCAGCGAAGTCCTGGCCAAGTGGATCTGGGAACAGTTGAAGCCATTGTTGCCGGAACTCAGTGCCATTCGCATCCATGAGACCTGCACCAGCGGTTGCATCTACCGCGGCGAGTAAGCGGGCCACAGGGACCTGTGGCATTGGCTTTTTTTGTGTCTATGCTTTTTGGCTCGAACATGCCAAGAGGACGCGACCATGAGCCACTGGCCCCTGGATCACGAATGCAACTTCAACGGACACCGCATCCGTTACGCAGTCCACGGCGACGGCCCGCCGCTGGTGTTTGTCCACGGCACGCCCTTCTCTTCCTACGTGTGGCACCGAATCGCCCCGCTGTTCTTCGCCACTCACAAGGTGCATTACTTTGACCTGCTGGGTTACGGCCAATCCGCACAACCGGACGCCGACGTTTCCCTCGGTGTGCAAAACCAGTTGCTCGCGCAGTTGCTGGAACACTGGGGCCTGGATTGCCCGGACGTGGTGGCCCACGATTTTGGTGGCGCAACCGCCCTGCGCACGCACCTGCTCAACGGCAAGCACTACCGCAGCCTGACCCTGATCGATCCGGTGGCGCTGTCGCCCTGGGGTTCACCTTTTGTCCAGCATGTGCGCCAGTACGAAGCGGCGTTCAGCGGCCTGCCCGATTACATTCAGCGGGCCATCGTACCGACCTATATCCGGGGTGCGATCAACAGGCAGATCCCCGATGAAGAACTGGCGCCGTACGTGCAGCCCTGGCTTGGCGAGACCGGCCAGGCCGCGCTCTATCGGCAGATCGCGCAGATGGACGAACGCTATACCCGCGAGGTCGAACCGCTGTATGCAACCGTGCGCTGCCCGACGCAGATCCTTTGGGGAGAAGACGATCAGTGGATCCCCATCGAACGCGGTCGGGCGTTGCAACGGATGATACCGGGCGCACAGTTTCATCCCGTTCCCAATGCAGGGCATTTGGTCCAGGAAGACGCGCCGGAGGCCATCGTCGCGGCGGTGTTGCGGTTTCTAGCGCTGCTCTCTCCCACCTGAAGAAACCGCATAGGCAGTGGAAACTGTGTTCCAACTTGAACCACCGCCGCACCGCTTTCGTTCTCTTCACTTACCCAATCCCACGGATTGGCTATAAATAACCTCGCGATCACTCGCTTGGCACGGGCGCTGCACGCTTGCGACATCTTCCTCCTGCGCAAGGACCTCCACATGACTCAAAACGATCCGGGCAACGACTATCCCTTGAGCGAAGTCCCGATGCATGCCCGCAAGGGCCTGGCCTCCACGGCCATGGTGCTGCTGGGCTTCACCTTTTTCACCGCCACGATGTTTGCCGGTGGCAAGCTGGGGGTAGCGTTCGGTTTTGCCGAAATGCTCACGGTCATCGTGATCGGCAATCTGCTGTTGGGCCTGTATGCCGCCGGCCTGGGTTATATCGCCTTCAAGAGCGGGCTCAATTCGGTGCTGATGGGTCGCTTCTGTTTCGGTGAGGTGGGCAGCAAGCTCAGCGACTTGATCCTGGGTTTCACCCAGATCGGCTGGTACGCCTGGGGCACGGCGACGGCGGCGGTGGTACTGGGCAAGTATTTTCATTTGAACGAAGGCACCGTGCTGGGGCTGATGGTGCTGTTCGGCCTGGGGTTCTGCGTCACCGCCTACATCGGTTATCGCGGGCTCGAGATCCTGTCGTACATCGCCGTGCCAGCCATGATGTTGTTGCTGATGTTGTCGATGTGGGTCGCGACGGTAAAGGTCGGTGGCCTGGATGGGTTGCTGGCGGTGGTGCCGACGGGCAGCCTCGATTGGTCCACCGCCATCACGCTGGTGTTCGGCACGTTCGTCAGCGGTGCCACCCAGGCGACCAACTGGACGCGGTTTTCCCGCTCGGCGAAGATCGCGGTGCTGGCAAGCCTGATCGGCTTTTTCATCGGCAACGGCCTGATGGTATTGATCGGCGCCTACGGAGCCATCGTCTATCAGCAGCCGGACGTAGTGGAAGTTCTGCTGTTGCAAGGCTTCGCCATGGCGGCGATGGCAATGCTGCTGCTCAACATCTGGAGCACCCAGGACAACACCATCTATAACTTTGCCGTGGCCGGCTGCAATCTGCTGCGCACCCGTCGGCGCAAAACCGTGACCCTGGGCGGCGCGGCGATCGGCACACTGCTGGCCCTGCTGGGCATGTACGATCTGCTGGTGCCTTACCTGATTTTGCTGGGCACGGTGATCCCGCCGATTGGTGGAGTGATCATGGCCGATTTCTTCTTCCGCTGGCGCGGACGCTATCCGCGTCTGGCCCAAGCGCAGCTGCCGGCCTTCAACTGGCCGGGGCTGTTTGCGTACGGCGCAGGCACCCTCGCGGCGTTCACTTCGCCTTGGGTTGCGCCACTGGTAGGAATCGCCACCGGCGCGCTAACGTATGTGATATTGATCGGCCTATTGGGAATTCGCGCCACCGATACCCCCCTCCAAGATCTTTGAGAAGGACTCGCTTGATGCACATCATCAACGCCCGCCTGCGCAACCGCGAAGGCTTGCATGAACTGCACCTGGAAAACGGCCTGATCGCCAGCATTGCACGCCAGACCGAAGCCCCGAGCCTCGGCCCGCAAGACCTCGACGCCGGCGGTAATCTGGTGGTGCCGCCGTTCGTCGAACCGCACATTCATCTGGATGCCACCCTCACCGCCGGCGAACCCCGCTGGAACATGAGCGGGACGCTGTTCGAGGGCATCGAGTGCTGGGGCGAGCGCAAGGCCACCATCACCCAGGAAGACACCAAGACCCGCGCCAAAAAAACCATCCAGGCATTGGCCGCCCATGGCATCCAGCATGTGCGCACCCATGTCGACGTCACCGATCCTGACCTCACCGCCCTCAAAGCCATGCTTGAAGTGCGTGAGGAAAGTCGTCACCTGATCGACCTGCAGATCGTCGCGTTTCCCCAGGAAGGCATCGAGTCCTACCGCAACGGCCGCGAACTGATGGAGGAAGCAATTCGAATGGGTGCCGACGTGGTGGGCGGCATTCCGCATTTCGAGTACACCCGGGATCAAGGCGTAAGCTCGGTGAAATTCCTGATGGACCTGGCCGAGCGCACCGGTTGCCTGGTGGACGTGCATTGCGACGAGACCGACGACCCGCACTCGCGCTTTCTCGAAGTGCTGGCCGAAGAAGCCCGCAGCCGCGACATGGGCGCCCGCGTCACCGCCAGCCACACCACGGCCATGGGCTCCTATGACAATGCCTACTGCGCCAAGCTGTTTCGCCTGCTCGGGCACTCGGGCATCAGCTTCGTTTCCTGTCCCACCGAAAGCATCCACCTGCAAGGACGTTTCGATAACTTCCCTAAACGCCGCGGCGTCACCCGAGTCAACGAATTGCTCGAAGCGGGGATGAACGTGTGCTTCGGCCAGGACTCCATCGTCGACCCGTGGTACCCCCTGGGCAACGGCAATATCCTGCGGGTGCTGGAAGCCGGCCTGCACATCTGCCACATGCTGGGTTACCGCAACCTGCAAAGCGCCCTGGACCTGGTCACTGATAACAGCGCCAAGGCCATGGCCCTGGGCGAGCGCTACGGCCTGGAAGCCGGGCGCCCGGCGAATCTGCTGATCCTCTCGGCCGACAGTGACTACGAAGTGATCCGTAGCCAGGGCCTACCGCTTTACTCCATTCGCAATGGCGAAGTGCTGATGAAGCGGCAGATGCCGGTGGTGGAGTTTGCGGTTCAGCCAGGCTGAGGTCATCGCGATAGCGGTGGTTCAGTTGGATTGATGCTGGATGTGCCTGCGTCATCGCGAGCAGGCTCGCTCCCAAAGTGGAGCGGCGCCGTACGCGCATTTTTGTGCCCGCTGAAGATCGAATGTGGGAGCGAGCCTGCTCGCGATGGCGTCATTGGCTGCGGCGCAGATCGTCTATGACACAGACCGCGCAACACCAAACAACCTGACCCGCATCAGCTCACCCGCCTGCTCCTCCAGCAGAATCGGTGCAGTGCCACCCGGCATCACCACACTCACCGCCCCCGCCTTCACCCAACCCACTCGCCACGCGGCGCACGCCACCGCACTGGCACTGGTGCCCGAAGAAGCGGTGGGACCTTCCCCTCGTTCAAAAATCCGCGCGGCAATGCTTGCTTCGGCCTGGCGCCAGGCCCACTGCAGATTCACCCCCGCCGGGCAGGGAATCCCGGACCCACCGGGCGGCGCATAGGCAATGCGCGTCAGGCTTTGCGCCAACGCTGGGGCACGCATCTGCGGGTTACTTGGCAACGTCTCGGCGCTGCCCACCAGGGTCACGCAGTGCGGGTTGCCAATGTTCACGAACTGACTGGCACCCCAGGCCGGATTCAAAGCCTCAAGTGCAGCCACGCGGCTGACTTCGCGCTGGTTGACGATCGCGCTTTGCGCGCCTTGAGCCGCGACAGCGCCGGGGCCGAAAAGTGGTTTTCCCAAGTCCAGCCAGAAACCCGAGAGACCTTCGAACTCCGCTACGCGGACCGCCGTTTGCAGCGGTGACACGCCTTCACGTTTGTCGTGATGAACCTGTAGAACACATTCGCCGTCGCTCGGCATCAAGCCTTGCTCTTTGAGCGCCTGGGAGAAAATCGTCAGGCCATTGCCGCTGCGCTCGGCCAGGGTCCCATCGGTGTTGACGATCAACAGGTCAAAAGGTGGCTCATTCTGGAACGGGCCGATCAGCAGACCATCGCTGCAATGGGCCTTGGCATCCGGCGGCGCCTGACCCGGCGCCCAACTACAGAAGGCCTGCACTGCGGCGCGGGTCCAGGCCTGGCGGGCCTGGGCAGCCTGGGCGGCTGTCGGCGGCAGGTCAATGCCTTGGGCACGGACCTGCTGCGGTGAGACCACGCCATAAATATTGCCCCGTGCATCATAAAACTGCGTCATGGACCAGACCCGGATTCAGCCAGCGAAAGCCGGTACTTTATTCCGGCCAAGGCTGTGCAGGCAAAGCGTGCTTGCCACCCACACACCTCTTCGGCACCTTGAGGTCGCGGCGCGGTCAGTGGATGTGCAAGCATAGGGCCCGCCCGCACCATCGCCTCGCCAAACCAAGGACGTTTCATGACTGCCATTACGCCACCGCCAACCTTCATCCCCGGACGCCTGGAACAGATGTCCACCCGCATTGCCTATCTCATCGCCGGTGTCGGGATCGCGGCCTGGGCGCCGCTGGTGCCGTACGCCAAGGTGCGGGCGAACCTGGACGAAGGCACTCTCGGGTTGCTGCTGTTGTGCCTTGGGGTGGGGTCGATTCTGGCGATGCCGATTTCCGGCGCACTGGCGGCGCGATTTGGCTGCCGGCGGGTGCTCAGTGGCGGCACGATTCTGATCTGCCTGGCCTTGCCCGCGCTGGCAACGATGACGTCTTTGCCCTGGCTGGTGGCAGCCTTGTTCTTGTTTGGCGCCGGCCTCGGCACCGTGGACTCGACCGTCAACCTGCAGGCGGTGATCGTCGAGCGGGCCAGCGGCAAGACCATGATGTCGGGTTTTCACGGCATGTTCAGCCTCGGCGGGATCATTGGCGCGGCCGGTGTGAGCGCGCTGCTCGGCCTCGGCCTTTCGCCCCTGGGGGCGACGCTGGTGGTCAATGCACTGTTGCTGGTGGCGCTGTTCAAGGCGGCGCCGCATCTGCTGCCCTATGGCAGTGAAAGTTCGGGCCCGGCGTTTGCCATTCCCCACGGCGTGGTGCTGTTTATCGGCATCTTGTGTTTCATCGTATTCCTGGCCGAAGGCGCGGTGCTGGACTGGAGCGCGGTATTTCTGACGGCCGAGCGTGGAGTGGAAACCGCCTATGCCGGGCTCGGTTATGCCGCATTCGCGCTGACCATGACCGTCGGCCGCTTGACGGGGGATTCGGTGGTGCATCGCCTGGGCGCCAAACGCGTGATTATCTACGGCGGCGCGACCGCTGCGGCCGGGTTCCTGCTGGCGACCCTGGCACCGATGTGGCAGGCGGCGCTGTTGGGGTATGCGTTGGTCGGGGCCGGGTGTTCGAACATCGTGCCGGTGTTGTACACCGCGGTCGGCAAGCAGACGCTGATGCCTGAAGCGATCGCCGTACCGGCCATCACCACCATCGGCTACGCCGGCATCCTCGCAGGCCCGGCGCTGATCGGATTCGTCGCCCATGGCAGCAGCCTGAGCTTTGCGTTCGGGTTGATCGCGCTGTCGTTGGTGGCGGTGGCGGTCAGTGGGAAAGTGTTGAAGGTTTGAAGCCTGCCACTGCCTCCTGTGGCGAGGGAGCTTGCTCCCGCTCGGCTGCGAAGCAGTCGTAAACCGGTGGACGCGGTGTGTCTGACGCACCGCATTCAGCAGGTTTGGGGGCCGCTTCGCGCCCCAGCGGGAGCAAGCTCCCTCGCCACAGGGTTGGGCTCAAAGCCACAGGGCTGCGTTCCAGTGTTTCAAGCACCGGAAAGTGCCTGATCCCCGATCAGAACCCTACACTCGCCTGCACAAAAAACGTACGCGGTGCGCCGACGTAGATGCCCGAGTTGTTGTCGCTGGAGCGGGTGTAGTACTGATGGTCGAACAGGTTCTTCACCCCGGCGCCGACCTTCAGGTTCGATAGTTGCGATCCGAAGTCGTAGCCAGCGCGCACGTTCCAGAGCACGTAACCCGGCATGTCACCGTAGCGTCCATCGGCGCTGCCGTCGGTGATGTAATCGTCGCTGAAGCTGCCGTCGGGGTTCACGCTGTTGCCGGGTGAGCGTTGCTTGGACTGGGCAAAGGCATCGAGGTTGTAAGTCCAGCGATTGATCTCATAACGCAACCCCAGGTTCGCCACCTGACGCGAGTAGAACGGCAGGTCACGGCCCTTGAAGCTTGGAATATCACCTTCATAAGTTGCGCGGGTGTAGGTGAAACCGGCATTGGCGCTCAGGCCTTCCAGGCGTGGGTCCAGCGCGGCCATGTCGTAGCGCACCGAGGCTTCCAGGCCCTGGTGCTTGGTGGCGCCCATGTTGGTCCAGCCCACGTCGTTGCTGATGTACTGCAACTCGTCGTCGAAGTCGATGTAGAACAGCGTCACTTCCCCGCCCCACACGTCATCGTTGTAGCGCGTACCGATCTCGTAGGTCTTGGCTTTTTCCGGGTTCAGGCCGTTGGCGGTGTTGTTGCCGTCGCCGCCCTGGCCGAGCTGGAAATATTGCAGGCTGCCGAACGATGTCTCGTAGTTGGCGAACAGCTTCCAGGCATCGGACAGGTGATACATCACGCTCAAGGCCGGCAGCGGTTCGTTGCTGTCGATGCTGCGGCGTTTTTCCTGTACCGGACTGCCGTCGGTGTCGAGCACCGGGCGGTCGTGCCATTGGGTGCTGATGCGTTCGAAACGGATGCCCGGGGTGATGGTCCACTTGCCGACATCAATCTTGTCATCGATGTAGACCGCATGGGCTTCGGTGCCACCAGTGCGGTCCTGATAGACGTGACCATCGGACCCCGGCCGCACCACCGGCTGGTTATCGCGCAGCGCCAGGCGACTGGCCTCTTCGTGCATGCCTTCCTTGAGGTAGCGATAACCGACGCTGGCTTCCTGGGTGGTCGAGCCCAGGTCAAACACATGGGACACCCGCGGTTCGATGCCGAAGGTGTAGTAAGTACGCGGGTAGGACGCCAGGTTGCGCTGGTCCCGGGAGGCGATGGTGCTGCCACGGTAGCTGTCGGAATAATAGGTCAGCACTTCGGCCTGGGTGCGGTCGCTGATCTCGCGGATCCACTTGAACGACACGTCCTTGCGCCGGCCGGCGAAGTTGTCCCAGTCACGGTCGGACTGATACGGGTCCGCGTCGTATTGCGCCTGGGTCAGGCCGCCGGGCATGTCAGCCTTGGCGTCGTAGTAATGGAAGTTCAGCGAGAAATCATCCACCTCGGTGGGCGCCCAATGGGTCTTGAGGATGACGTCGTCGATGTCATTGTCGTTGTTGCTGCGGCGATAGCCATTACCGTTGACCCCCGAATACAGGAGCGCAACGCCCATGCCGTTATCGGCCGTGCCGCCGAGAAAAGCGCTGTCGATGTGCTTCCAGCCGCCGCGCTGGGAGGTTTCCAGGGTGGTGCCGATTTCACCGGTGGCTTTTTCCGGAATCGCGCGGGTCACGAAGTTGATCACGCCGCCGACGTTCTGCGGCCCGTAACGCACGGACCCGGCGCCGCGCACCACGTCGATGCTGTCCAGGTTGCCCGCAGAAATCGGCGCCATGGACAGTTGCGGCTGACCATAAGGCGCAAACGCCGCCGGCACGCCGTCGATCAGCACCGTGGAACGGGGCGACAGGCGCGAAGTGAGACCGCGCACGCCGACGTTCAGGGAGATGTCGCTGCCGCCGGTGCCATTGGCATCCTGCACCTGCACCCCCGGCACCCGCCGCAGCACATCGCCGACGTTCATGGCCCCCTGCTCCACCATCGCTTCGCGGCGGATTACCGTGCGCGCGCCGGCATGGTTCTGCACCACTTCGGCATTGGCATCGCCGAGCCAGTCACCGACCACCTGGATGTCGGTGGCCCCCAGTTCCAGCGGGCCGCCAGTGGACGCCGAGGGCGCCGGCAGCACGGTCACCGAACCTTCATTGATCTGGTATTGCAGGCCGCTGCCTTGCAGCAGTTGGCCCAGGGCCGCTTCTGGGGACAAGTTGCCGTCCACCGCCGGGGCTTGCTTGCCGGCCACCAGCTCCGGGCTGAAGAACACCTGCAAAGAAGTCTGCTGGCCGAGCTGGCTCAAGGCCTGGCCCAGCGGCTGCGCCTGGATGTGAATGGACGTGGCCGCCTGATCGGCGAAGGCCTGGGGCAATGCGGCACTGACGGCCAGGGTCAGGGCCAGCGGCAGCCAGCGGGCGGGGGCGCGGTTGTTGTTTTTGAAGGTGGTTTTCACGTCGAACCTTGTCCTGTTGAATCGCAAGAATACGCGTCTGTTAATGCAAACCAGTTGCAGTTGGACAAGAAGACGAAGAACTCGAAAAAAACCTGAATTTACCGCGCAATTATTTCCTGGCTGCCGTCATCCAGGGTGCGCACGGCCACCGGCAGGATGTTGGGCAAAGCCTTGAGCAGCGCCTCGGGGTTATCGGCACGAAACACGCTGGTCAGGCGCAGGTTGCCCACCGCCGCGCTGCCGATGCGCAGGGGCTTAGCGCGATAACGGGAAACCTCCTGGACGACTTCGCTCAAGGGAGCGTTGTTGAACACCAGTTTGCCGTGGCGCCAGGCGGTGAGTTCATCGGCGTTGATAGCATAAGGTGCGGCGACCTTGCCCTGCGCATCGATACGAGTGCCAAGGCCGGCCGTGAGGCTGACGAACCCGGCCTGCGCCGCGTCGTGCCCCTGGACCTTGACGCTGCCCTGCTCCACCGCCACCCGGGTTGAGTCGGCATCGCGGCGCACATCGAAGCGCGTTCCGGTCACCGTCACCCGGCCGTTGCCCGCCTCCACCGTAAACGGCCGGCCGGCGTCATGCTCGACGCGAAACAACGCCTCGCCTTCGGCCAGTTCCACGCGCCGTTGATGGTGGACGAACTGAACACGCACGCGGCTGCGGCTGTTGAGGTCGATCACCGAACCGTCCGGCAGCGCGATGTGCCGGCGCTCGCCCAGGGCCGTGGCAAATTCAGCGCTGTAATCGCTGGAAGCACCCAAGCCGCTGAACAACCCCAGCCCGACCGCCATCGCCAACAGCCCGGCGGCCACGGCGAAGCGCAGTAGCGGTCGACGCTGGGGACGTTTGGCGGGTGGTTCGCACAACGCTTGCAGACGTTCCTTGGGCAGCAGATCCGTGGCGCTCCAGATCCCCTGCAGAAGTAGAATTTCGTCGCGGTGATTAGGATGTTCGTCCAGCCAGGCCTCGTAACGCTGGCGCTCATCGACCCCCATGACGGGAGCTTGCAAGCGTACGAACCATTGCGCCGCCTCGTCGCGAACCCGGTTCTGCCCGCACGGGCATTCACGGTTATCCATCATGGAAGGTCCTGTGGCTCAGGTGGAAGATAACGACGGATCATTGGCCAGCCCCGTCCAGACGATCGCGCAGATGCCGCAGGGTGCGGATCATATACTTTTCCACCATGTTTTTTGACAAGCCCAGGCGCTCGGCGATTTCCGCCTGGGTCAAGCCTTCGATCTTCTGCCAGACAAACACCGTACGGCAATTGGCCGGCAGCTCGGCCAGTGCCCTTTCGATGGAGTCTGCCAACTGGATCGCGTGCATGTAGTGCTCCGGGTCGCCCGAAAGCGACTGGCTGTGATCGAGCGCCACCTCCTCCATGGCGCCCCGCCGATCTTCGCGCCGATAGCCATCCACTGCAATGTTGCGCGCCGTCTGGTGCAAATAGGCCCGCGGCTGCTGGACATCAGCCGAATCGGACTCGAGCACCCGCACGAAAGTATCGTGAGCCAGGTCCTCGGCCTGCTGGCGATTGCGCAGGCGACGGGTCCAGGTGCCGATCAACTCTTCGTAATGCTCGAAAAAGCCAGGTCTGCGGGGCGGCTTGGGGGTCATCGCACTGCGCTGTGGGGACGGGGCGTGAATAGTAATGCTTCCTATTAAGCCGAAGCAAACCTATTGCAGTGCCTGTCGTCCGAAGCTTTCAAGCCGAGCATTAAATCTATGTGGGAGCAAAGCTTGCTCGCGATGGCGGTGTGCCAGTCGATGGTGCATGAACTGTCTGACCGCTATCGCGAGCAAGCGTTACTCCCACAGGTAGTGTCTGCTTTCGATTACGCCTCAGGCATCTTGCGAAAGCCCACCGCCAAGCGGTTCCAGCCATTGATGGCGTTGATTGCCACGGTCAGGTCGACCATTTCCTTGGGCGTGAAATGCTGGTTCAGCAGTTCGTAGTCGGCGTCTGGCGCATGGGTGTCGCTCAAGCGGGTCAGCGCTTCGGTCCAGGCCAGCGCGGCGCGTTCGCGAGGGGTGAAAAACGGGGCTTCGCGCCAGGCGGTCACGGCATACAGGCGACGCTCCGTCTCGCCGTCCTTGCGGGCATCGGCGGTGTGCATGTCGATGCAGAAGGCGCAACCGTTGATTTGCGAGGAACGCAGCTTGACCAGTTCCAGCAGGGATTTTTCCAGGCCCAGTTTCGAAACAGCGGTTTCGAACGCCAGCATGGCTTTGAAAGCTTCAGGGGAGGCAGTGTAGAAATCGATACGCGGTTGCATGGTGAACTCCAGAACAATTGGGTGTGGCGCTACGTTAGCCTCGCGGTGGCGCGGTACAAATAGCCAATTATTGGGAAGTTCGGGGGGCCAATGCACGCCCTTGATACTTGCTCAGGCCCGACTGCGCAACCATTGCAGGAAGCGCTTCTTGGCCACCGGTTTGGGAACGTCGCGGGTCAGGTTCTGGGCCAGGTGCATGCGCACGTCCAGCAGGTTCTTCATCGCGTCATTGATGTCGCGGCGAGCGTCCAGGCAGGGTTTGAGGTAGCTCTTCTCGATGCGATAAAGGGTGCAGAAGGTCTTGGCGGAAAAGTTCGCCAGCGCGGCCTGGTCGGAAACGATCCCGGCTTCGCCAATAACCTCTCCCGGCCCCATGCGTCCGGCCTCGAACGGCTGGCCGTTGCGAAACAAGGTCACGCTGACCACACCGGACTCGATGATGAACAAATGATCGCTGACCTCCCCGGCCGGCAGGATCATGTCGCCGGCGCGGAAGGTCTGCAGGGTCATGTTCTGGCTGAAGGTGTCTTTCTCATCCTGGCGCAAGGTGGAGAAAATGCTCGAGCTTTCCAGCAACGCACGGGGCCGCGACACGCCATTGGTGGACGCGCTTTCGCTGGTGGACAACAGGCTTACGCCCGATGCCTGCAAATGCCGGAAAGCCAGGTCGAACAACTGATTGCGCACTTCGCGCTTCTGGCCCATGGACGCGACGAACCCGCTGATTTCATATTCCGCCCCGGTGCTGCCGGTGCTCTTGAGTGTCACGCAGGGAGCCGGGCTGGCAAGCAGGGAACGACAACCAATCATCGCCCGCTCCAGCGCATCGATCACGGTTTGTGGCCGTGCATGCGGGCTGACCGGGATGCTGATGGATAACCCGTGGACATCGCTGGGCCGGCTGAAGTTGACGATCTTGGCCTTGGCCGCCAAGGAGTTGGGAATCACCGCCATGCTGCCCTGGGCGGTCTGCAACCGCGTGGCGCGCCAGTCGATGTCGGTGACCCGGCCTTCGGTGCCATCGATGGAAATCCAGTCATCGACTTGATAGGGCTTGGTGGTGTTGAGCACGATCCCGGAGAACACGTCACTGAGGGTACTCTGCAAGGCCAGGCCGACGATGATCGCCATCGCACCGGAGGTTGCCAGGACGCCCTTGACCGGCAAGTCCAGCACATACGCCAGGGCAGCGATGACGGCGATCAGGAAGATCACCGCGCCGATCAAATCCTGCAAGAGCCGCCCGGTATGACCCACCCGTTGCATCATCACCGCGCCGATCATCACCGTCAGGGTCCGCGCAGCGAACAGCCACCAGGCAATTTGTAAACCGGTGGCCGCCAAGTGGCGTGGCACGTCGTCAACCCACTGCGCCGGTTGCAGGGGGTTGAGGCCTTCGTTGAACAGCAGCGCGCTGAACAACGAAAAAATCAGCAGCCGCCCGCCGATCTTCCAATAGGTCCGATCAGCGCTGACCAGCCGCCACAGCAGAATGTCGAGCACCAACAGCACCAAGGCACTCAGCAGTGGGTGATCGGAGATCAGAGACAGCATCGCGACAGCTCCAGGAAGGTCATGGAGCGAAGATTGGCACAAATTGAACACGCTGTAGAGATCACCCCAAACCAGTGTGGGAGCGAGCTTGCTCGCGAATGCAGCGTGTCAGTCAACGTCTATGTGCCTGATACACCGCGTTCGCGAGCAAGCTCGCTCCCACATTGCTTTGGGTTGACTGTTGTTTCGCCTCAGTCGTCCATCGCGCCAAAACGACCGGAGTGGAAATCGTTGAAGGCCTGGTGAATTTCCTGCTCGCTGTTCATCACGAACGGGCCATGACCGACGATGGGTTCGTCGATGGGCTCGCCGCTGAGCAGCAACACCACCGCGTCGTGATTGGCGTGCAGGTGCAACTGCTCGCCGGCCCGGTCGAACAACGCCAGTTGCCCGGCCTCGACCCGCTCGCGACCGTTGACCTGAACCGTGCCACGCAACACCACCAACGCGGTGTTGTAGCCATCGTGTACGTCGAGGGTCAGGTTTTTCCCGGCATTCAAGCGCATGTCCCAGACATCGATGGGCGTAAACGTCTTCGCCGGGCCCTGATGCCCCTCGAAGCGGCCGGCAATCAGGCGCAGGCTGCCAGCGTTGTCCTTCAGGTCGATGCTCGGAATGTCGCCCTTGAGGAGCGTCTGGTAGCCGGCCGGGGCCATTTTGTCCTTGGCGGGCAGGTTGACCCACAGCTGAACCATCTCCATGAACCCGCCTTGCCGGGCGAAGTCCTCGGAGTGGAACTCTTCATGAATGATCCCGGAAGCGGCCGTCATCCATTGCACGTCGCCAGGGCCGATCTTGCCGCCGCTGCCAGTGGAATCCCGGTGTTCCAGTTCGCCCTGGTAGACGATGGTCACGGTTTCGAAACCGCGATGAGGGTGCTGGCCAACACCGCGACGCTCGGCGGTGGGTTCGAATTGCGTGGGAGCGGCGTGGTCCAGCAGCAGGAACGGGCTGATGTGCTTGCCCAGGTTGTCGTAGGAAAACAGCGTGCGAACCGGGAAGCCGTCACCGACCCAATGGGCTCGGGGGCTGGTGTAGACGCCGATGATGTTTTTCATGCGGTGGCTCCAATAGTGTTGCGAATCAGACGTTGCGATTCGATGGACACAGATTAAAACCACGAACGCAGCCGCACTAGACTGCAAAAATCAGTCTTAGCGTTCTATAGAGAGAACGATCGCCCCCCAACTTCACTGATATGCCATCGCACGGGGCTGCAATGAGCCCGCACACAGGGATCACAAATGATTGCGCTTGGCGAAATCCGACAGACCCACCAGCGTCTTGAGTCCGAGTTTTTCCAGCAGACGGGTCTTGTAGGTGCTGACGGTTTTCGGACTCAGGAACAAGGCCTCGGCGATGTCCTTGCCGCGCATTCCCATGGCCAGCATTCGCAGAATGGATAGCTCGCGGGTCGAGAGACTTTCCAGGGTCTGCTGTTCAGTGCGTTGTTGAAAATCCAGCCTGACTGGCATTTGAGGGAAATAGGAGTAGCCGGATTTCAGCGCATGAATGGCCTTGATCAGTTCTTTCAGGTCGCTTTTCTTGGTCACAAAGCCCCTGGCTCCGGCCGAGATGCAGCGGTTGCAGAAGTGCTGCGCGTCCTGGGAAGTGAATACCAGCACCCCGCACTCTGGGAACTGGGTCATGATCCAGACCAACAGATCCATGCCATCGAATCCGTTCATCACCAGGTCCAGAATCACCAGGTCTGGGGCCTTTTCCTTGATCAACGCCCTGGCGTCGGCGACACCGCTCGCGTCCCTGACTCCGGTAAACCCCTCGTTCTGGCAAATGAGCCGCAATGCCCCTCGTATGACAGGGTGGTCATCCACGATCAATACGTCTTTCAAGGCAACTCCCCACGTAAATGCAAACGGCGCCGATGCCATGACTGCTTCGGACTGTTGCACAGGCGCCGGGCCATGCCACCTGTCAGGTCTGACAGTGCCGACCAACGGTGCAGCTTCATCCTGCGTGACCTTGCCTGAGGGGGCGAAGCCAGGGTCGCGTCAACTCGCTGGCCTGGGGATCAATCCGCTCCATCAGACTTGCCAGTGACGCAAGGTCAGGCAACTGGGCCGGGCTCAAGTGCATGCCCGGCCGCCGCGCGACCGCCGCCGAGGACAGGCCGACCTGTGGTGTGTTGTAAATCATCGCGTGACGAAGCTGGGGGTTATCGAGAATGAAATCGTGCAGGTTCAGCGCGCCGTTGGCCAAGCCGGCATTGACCACGACCAGGTCGAACGGCTCGCTGCCGTATTCCACCAGCGTCAACAGCTCCTGCAGGCCACTCACGGGGGCGATCCGAAAATAACCCTGTTGATTGAACAGGTGCTCAAGCCTCATTCGATGAGCATGTTGCGTGTCGGCAATCATGATACGTAATGCTTTGTTCGGCATGACAGGCATCCCAATCGTTAAGGGGCGTCAGGCTAGAGGAAGCTTTTGAGAGGCGCTGTAGGACGAATCCCAAAAAAGGGAGGAAAAAGGTACTTCGCATGTAGCTTCGGGATGACTACGCGGCTCGCTTATCCATGAGAAGACCCGCGGGGACCACTTCGCGCCCCAGCGGGAGCAAGCTCCCCCGCCACATAGGCCTCCAGTCGTTCAGTCAGGTGCTCCATGGCTTGGCGCACGTCATCCACCGCGGCGGCGAGCAACGACCGGTCGCCGCCACGGCAGGCACTTTCCAGGGCTTCGCAGGCGGCAATCAGCCGCTGGGCCCTGATCATCAGCGCGCCACCCTTGACCCGGTGCGCCAGGTCCGCCAGCCCTGGCAGGTCTTGTCGGGCGAGCAGACGCATCAATTGCGCCAGGTCTTCGGCATTGCTGTTGACCATTTCCACTAGCAGTTTTTTGATTGAGCCCGTGTCACCTGCGCTCAATAGTTCAAGGCTGCTCAAGTCAATGTCGCCGGTGGTCGGCGCAGGCACCCACTCATCGGGCACTGCGGCGCAATCCTGCGTGACCGCAGCCAGGCAGCTGTTCAGTTCCTTGAGGCTGATGGGTTTGAACAGGCAATCGTCCATGCCGGCCTCGACACAGCGGGCCTTTTCCTCGGGCTGGGCATTGGCCGTGAAACCCAGGATCACCCCCGGCGACAAACCCTCGGCCCGCTCCGCCTCGCGAATGGCCCGGGCCAGTTCGTAGCCGCTCATCAACGGCATGTTGCAGTCGGTAATGACGACATCGAATCGTTCAGCACGCCAGGCGCGCAACCCCTGGACACCATCGTCGGCTTCGCGGACGCGATGGCCCAGATAGCTCAGTTGCTGGGACAGCAGCAAACGGTTGGCCGGGTAGTCGTCCACCACCAGAATGTTCAGCGCCCGCACCGGTGCCAGCGCCTCGACTTGCGCCGACGGCGCTTGAGCCAAGGCATCGAGCGCCGGCAAGCTCAGCAGAACTTCAATCTGCGTGCCCTCCCCCGGCACGCTGCTCAACGTCAGGGTGCCGCCCATCATTTCGCAGAGCGTGCGGCTGATCACCAGCCCCAACCCGGAGCCGCTGCGGGCCGACTGGGTGTTGTTGCTGGCCTGGGTAAAGGGGCTGAACAGGCGGCGCTGATCCTCGGCCGAAATACCACAGCCGGTGTCTTCGACGCGCAGGCGGATCGGCAGGCACTGCGCGTCATCGCCCGGTGCGGCTCGCACACTCAAGCGCACCTGCCCCTGGTCGGTGAACTTGATGGCGTTGCTCAGCAGGTTCGACACGATCTGCTTGAAACGCAACGGATCAACCAATACGTCGCGGTTGATCGCGGCGTCGAGTTCAAGCTGTAAGTGCAGTTGTTTCTGCCAGGCCAGGCCTTCAAAGATCCGTGCCACCGACTCGATCAGTTCCCGCAGGTTGGCCCGCTGCGGGGTCAGCGACAACCTGCCGGACTCGATGCGGGCGATGTCGAGGATGTCACCGATCAAGTCGAGCATGCCGCGAGCGGCGCCCGACGCGACTTCGATGGCGAACCGGTCCATGACACCCTGGTCGGCTTTTTTCAGGGCCAGCTCCAGCATGCCGATCACCGCGTTCATGGGGGTGCGGATTTCATGGCTCATGGTCGCCAGGAAAGTGGTCTTGGCCCGGTTGGCATCATCGGCGCTTTGCTTGGCCACGCGCAGTTGTTCCAGCAGACGCCGCAGGTAAACGACCCACCCCAATGCCAGCAGCAACAGCAGCGCGGCGATGGCGAACCCCTGGACGATGGTGGTGCGGTTGCGCAACCAGTAGTTGTCGTCGATCACCACTTCACTGCGCCAACGATTGGTCAGCTCGTCCATTTCTTCGGGAGAAATGCTCAGCAGCGCCTTGTCCAGGATCGAATGCAGCTCCGGCGCATCACGATGAGTCGCCAGGGCCACGCTCTCAGGAAACGTTCCCACGGTGCTGGTGATTTGCAGTTTGCCGCGGTACTGGCGGGAAATCATATAGCGGGCACTGATCAGCGAATTGACTGCGCCGTCCACCGTGCCGGCGGCGACCATGGACATCGCGTCCGCCGCGTTTTCAGCCGGCACCAGGTGCACTCGGGGAAATTGTTCCAGCAGATACTCACGCAGCACATTGCCCCGGATCAGCGCCAGGCGTTTGCCCTCCATCTGGTCCAACGTCAACGGGACCTTGCTCCTCAAGGGCGCCACCAACACGAACGGATTGCTCAGGTAGGGCCGGGTAAAACGCAACGCCCCCTCAAGTTCGGTGCTCGGTGGAGCGGCGGCCAGTACGTCGGCCCGACCGCTTCTGACGCGCCCGATCACATCATGAAGCGAGTTACCCCGCTGGATATCGAACTTCAGGCCGGTGCGCAGGCTGATCCGGGCCAGCACATCGGCGCTGATACCGCGCAAATGGCCTTGTTCATCGATAAACGTGAGTGGCGGGAAGTTCTGGTTGACGGCCACTGTGATCCGCGGATGTGCATTCAGCCAACGCTGTTCCTTGACGCTGAAATGCAGGGGTTGCTGACCGGGTATGCTCGCGCCGCCAGCGCTCCAGCGCCGCAGGATACTCATGCGTTCACTGGCAGGGATGGCTTGTAGCGCGGCGTTGATAATGCGCAGCAGGCGTGCGTTCTCGCGGCTGACCGCAAAGGCGAACGGCTGTACTTCCATGCGTGAGAAATCAGCCAGTTGGACGTTGTTCAGGTAGTTCTTGCTGATCAGGTAATTGGAGCTGATCGAATCCCCCAGGTAAACGTCGGCCTGCCCAAACGCCACAGCGCCGATAGCGCTCAAGGTCGAAGGGTATAACTGCAAGGCCGCATCCGGATAAAACGCCTTGACTGTCTCGGTGGGCAAATAGTGATACAGCATCGCCACGCGCATGCCCGCCAGGTCCGTGGGCAAGTCTTGGCTATCCGCGACGCGGGCCACCAGGGTAGGCAGGTCATCGGCATAGGCCTGGGACATCGCCAACGCCGGGTCGCTGGCTTCGAAGCCGTTGGCCGTGCCGAGCATGTCGATCTCACCGCTGCGCAGCGCCTGGAGCGATGCCTCCCGTGACGCGTAACGCTGCACCCGCACATCAACGTGCAACATCTGCCCCAGCAACTGGGCATAGTCCGCGGTGAGGCCTTCATAGTCGCGGCCATTGCTGGTGATACCGAACGGTGCGTAATCCGGCGCCGAGGCCCCCAACAGCAACGTTCCCTTGCCGCGTAGCCAGTTCCAGTCGGCCTCCCCCAGGGATACCGAATAGTCGCTCACACTGGAGCGCCCGAGCACTTGCAGCGACTCAGGTGCCGCGCCAACCTGCGGCGTCACACTTGATAAGCCCAGCAACAGCGCCACCAGGCCTGTGCGTAAGAACAGCGTCATTTGGCTCAGGTTGTTTCGTTTGGCGTAGTCGGCCCGGAACACCCCCGACTTCACGTCAAGTCAGGGAGACCGGCTGATGGGTTCAGACTGCCAAAGCGAGGGAACAGCGAACCGTCAACGCGCCTGCCTGAAAGACAGGACACGTGAGGTGAGTGTAGGAAGTTTCTGAAGAATTTCCTGGCGAGACTGCCGATTGCTTACGCCGTGGCCAGCTTCAGGTCGCGCACCGAACGGCTCTGTCCGCGATGCTTGCTGTGCTCGTACAGCGAACCGGCGATCTCATCGGCGCGTACCGGCAGGATCGACAACAAGGTATCGCTCAGGCCGTGGCTGGCCTGGCAGAAGCCCTGCATGTAGATCGCCGCTTTGCAGCGCTCGTCGGTGATCAATTTGTAGTTGCGATCTACCTCGAAATTCCCCAGGTATTGCTCAAGTGGCGCCAGCAATGTGCGGTGCATCTGCCGTTCGTAACCGGTGGCCAGCACCACCGCGTCATAACGGCGCACGCTCAACTCGCCGGTGGCGTTGTTGCGCACCGCCAGCTCCACGCCGGCATCGGTGGCCGTGGCTTTCTCCACCGTGGTGAGGGTACGGAAGGCATGACGGGCGACGCCCGAGACTTTCTGGCGATAGAAAATCCCGTAGATGCGTTCGATCAGGTCGATGTCCACCACCGAATAGTTGGTGTTGTGGTACTCGTTGACCAGCCGTTCGCGTTCGCTGTGGGGCTGCTGGAACACCAGATCGGTGAATTCCGGGGAGAACACCTCGTTGACGAACGGGCTGTCATCGGCAGGCTTGAGGGCCGAGCCGCGCAGGATCATGTCGACCTGCACCGAAGGAAAACTGTCGTTGAGGTCGATGAAGGCTTCCGCCGCGCTCTGCCCGCCGCCGATGATGGCGATGGTCATGGGCTGGCCGTTCACGCACGGCTGAGTCGCCATGCGCTCCAGGTACTGGGAATGGTGGAACACCCGAGCATCCTCCTTGAAGGCGGTGAACGCGTCGGGGATACGCGGCGTACCGCCAGCACTGACCACCACCGAGCGGGCGCTGCGCACGAGCTCTTCGCCCTGGCTGTCGCGGGAAATCACCCGCAAGGCTTCGACCTGCTGGTTGTGCAACACCGGCTCGATGCGCAGCACTTCTTCGCCGTAGCGGCTCTGCCTGGTGAACTGCCCGGCCACCCAGCGCAGGTAGTCGTTGTACTCCATGCGGCACGGGTAGAACGTGCCAAGGTTGATGAAGTCCACCAGGCGACCGTGATGCTTGAGGTAATTGACGAACGAATAGGGGCTGGTGGGGTTGCGCAGGGTTACCAGATCCTTGAGGAAAGAAATCTGCAACTCGCTCTGGGTCACCAGGGTATTGCCATGCCAGCGGTAGTCGGCCTGTTTGTCGAGGAACAGCACATCCAGTTCGCCCTGGACCGGGCCCCGCTCCTGCAGCGCGATGGCCAGCGCCAGGTTCGAGGGGCCGAAGCCGATACCGATCAAGTCGTGAACGTTGGGCGAAGCAATTGCCTGTGTCATGTCCAGTGTCCTCTGGAGGGCCCCTCAACAGGGCGCGAAAAGCCTGGGGTGACCCGACCGATCTTTGGCAAGCCGGCAAGTCGTCTGTTGAGAGGAACGAGGACAGTGAAAAAAAATTTACCGCGATGCGACCGGCGTGGACGTATTAATGCGCGTCCCACTGCCGCATACGAGTGCGGCAATGCTTCATGGCGTTGACGATGTGCTTTTCCACCAGCGCCCGGGAAATGCCCAGGCGTTCGGCGATTTGCGGGTGGGACAGGCCTTCGAGCTTGCGCAGCAGGAAACTCTCGCGGCACAGCGGTGGCAATTCGGCCAGGGCGCGCTGGAGCATGTCCAGGCGTTGACCGTGGTCTAGGCTGGTATGGGGCGATGGCGTGAAGAAACGCTCTTCGCTGTCCAGCACCTCCAGGGATTCGACCTGGCGCAGGGTATTGCGCCGATGCCCGTCGATCACCAGGTTCAATGCGGTGCGGTACAGGAACGCGCGAGGTTGTTCGATGGGCGTGTCACTGGCGCGCTCAAGTACCCGCACATAGGCGTCATGCACCACATCCTCGGCCGCCTGGCGGTTGCCTAGCCTGGCGTTCAGGAAACACACCAGCTCGCGATAGTAGTTTTCCAACATGACTCCCCTGCGCAATGGCTGCGACAGCTATCCCTGTGCCAGATCGGCGTGCCTGAAATCGGCAATGGCACGATAGTGGCAGATTTCATCGCGTAATTTATAGTAATTCTCATATAGATTTAAAGCTTTGGTTTGTATCAAGGCTGATTCGTTCATTTCTACTGGCACCAGGTATTGCTTTTGTGGCGAGGGAGCTTGCTCCCGCTGGACTGCGCAGCAGGCCCAAGGCCGGCGACACCATTGAATCTGACATAACCGGGACGCAGGTTTTAGGGCCGCTTCGCGCCCCAGCGGGAGCAAGCTCCCTCGCCACAGGGGGGCAGTGGCGCTTCAACTGATTTTTCCATCCTGCTACCAAGTGTTTCACACAGTAAATTCCCGTCAGAAGCGCTCGTTTACCAAGACAGCCTCCCGTCCCTGCCCCTCATGGAACGGGCCCGACACCACCGGCCGGAACCCTGCATGAAACGTCCCCGCCCTACCCGACGCGCCTGGCTTTTAACCTTCGCCCTGCTTCCAGCCGTGGCCTTTGCCGCCTGGCAAGCGGTGGCCCCGAGCCGTGAATCGCTTATTACCGCCCCCGTCACCCGTGGCGATATCGAAAACAGCGTCACCGCCCTGGGCACCCTGCAACCGCGGCGTTACGTGGACGTCGGCGCCCAGGCGTCCGGGCAGATCCGCAAGATTCATGTAGAAGCCGGCGACGAAGTTCGCGAAGGCCAATTGCTGGTTGAGATCGATCCCTCCACACAAAAGGCCAAGCTGGACGCCGGGCGCTTCTCCATTGAAAACCTCAAGGCCCAGCTCCAGGAACAACGAGCCCAGCACGATCTGGCCCAGCAGAAATTCCGCCGCCAGCAGCAACTCAAGGCCGGCGGCGCCACCCGCGAGGAAGACGTGCAGACCGCCCAGGCCGAAGTGCGGGCGACCCAGGCGCGCATCGACATGTTCCAGGCCCAGATCCGCCAGGCCCAGGCCAACCTGCGCAGTGACGAGGCCGAGCTGGGTTACACGCGCATTTTCGCGCCCATGAGCGGCACCGTGGTCGCCGTCGGTGCCCGGGAAGGCCAGACTCTTAACGCCCAGCAGCAAACCCCGTTGATTCTGCGCATCGCGCGCCTGTCGCCAATGACGGTCTGGGCCGAAGTCTCGGAAGCGGACATCGGCCACGTCAAACCGGGCATGACCGCCTACTTCACCACCCTGGCCGGCGGCGCCCGCCGCTGGAGCAGCACCGTGCGCCAGATCCTGCCGGTGCCGCCGCGCCCGCTGGAAGCGAGCCAGGGCGGCAGCCTCACGGGCGGGCGCAGTGGCAGCGAACGGGTGGTGCTCTATACCGTGTTGCTGGATGTGGATAACGCCGACCGCGCCCTGATGACGGAAATGACCGCCCAGGTGTTTTTTGTTGCCGCCCAGGCACGCGATGTCCTGACCGTTCCCAGCGCTGCGTTGCAGGCCAACGCAGGGCAAGTGCAGGTGGTGGCCGACAATGGCGATGTCCAACCGCGCACTGTTCGCACCGGCGTCAGCGATCGGCTGCGTACCGAAATTCTCGACGGCCTGAGTGAAGGCGACCGGGTGCTGATCGGTCCGGCCGTCGGCAGCGGAGGCTGAATGGACACGCCCCTGATCGAACTGCGGGACATTCGCAAGGTTTACGGCGGTGGCGACAGCCCTCGGGTGGAGGTACTGCGCGGCATCGACTTGTCCATTCACGCCGGGGAATTCCTGGCGATTGTCGGAGCGTCTGGCTCCGGCAAGTCCACCTTGATGAACATCCTCGGCTGCCTCGACCGCCCCACCAGCGGCGATTACCGGTTTGCCGGCGAAGACGTCGCCGGCCTGGGCAGTGACGAACTGGCCTGGCTGCGACGCGAAGCCTTCGGCTTCGTGTTCCAGGGCTATCACCTGATCCCGTCCGGCACCGCCCAGGAAAACGTCGAGATGCCAGCCATCTACGCCGGTACTTCGGCCGCCGAACGCCACGCCCGGGCCAGCGCCCTGCTCGAACGCCTGGGTCTGGCCAGCCGCACCGGCAATCGCCCTCATCAACTGTCCGGCGGCCAGCAGCAACGGGTGTCGATTGCCCGGGCATTGATGAACGGCGGCCACATCATCCTCGCCGACGAACCCACCGGCGCCCTCGACAGCCAGAGCGGCATCGAGGTCATGGCGTTGCTCGATGAACTGGCGAGCCAGGGTCATGTGGTGATCCTGATCACCCACGACCGCGAGGTGGCGGCGCGGGCCAAGCGCATCATTGAGATTCGCGACGGGCTGATCATCAGCGACAGCGCCGGCGCTTTGCCGCACAACGTGCAAGCCAATCCGAAGGCACTGCAAGCGGTGGACCTGCGCCAGCGCCTGAGCGCCGGCAGCGAACACAACGGTGCATGGAAAGGCGAACTGCTCGACGCCGTGCAAGCGGCGTGGCGGGTGATGTGGATCAACCGCTTCCGCACCGCCCTGACGCTGCTGGGCATTGTCATCGGCGTGGCCTCGGTGGTGGTGATGCTGGCCGTGGGCGAAGGCAGCAAACGCCAGGTCATGGCCCAGATGGGCGCCTTCGGCTCCAACATCATCTACCTCAACGGCACCGCGCCCACCCCGCGCGCCGCCAAGGGCATCATCAGCGAACACGACCTGGCGGCCCTCGCCGCCCTGCCCGAGGTGCAGCGCATCATGCCGGTCAACGGCGCCGACGCCAGCGTGCGTTTCGGCAACCTCGACCACACCAGCTACGTCGGCGGCAACGATACGAACTTCCCGACCATCTTCAATTGGCCGGTGGCCCAGGGCAGCTACTTCACCGATGCCGATGAACGCAGCGCGGCGGCAGTGGCGGTGATCGGTCACAAGGTCCGGCACAAGCTGCTCAAGGAGGTCGACGACCCCATCGGCCGCTACATCCTGATTGAGAACGTGCCCTTTCAGGTGGTCGGCGTGCTGGCGGAAAAAGGTGCCAGCTCCGGGGATTCGGACGCCGACAACCGCATCGCCGTGCCCTACTCCGCCGCCAGCGTGCGTTTGTTCGGCAGCCGGCATCCCGAGTACGTGGTGATCGCCGCCCGGGACGCGGGCAAGGTCAGGGAGGCCGAACAGGCCATCTCCCGCGCCCTGTTGCGCCTGCATGACGGCAAGCAGGATTTCGAACTGACCAACAACGCCGCGATGATCCAGGCCGAGGCGCGCACCCAGGGCACACTGTCGCTGATGCTCGGGGCCATTGCCGCGATTTCGCTGCTGGTGGGCGGCATCGGCGTGATGAATATCATGCTCATGACCGTGCGCGAGCGAACCCGCGAGATCGGCATTCGCATGGCCACCGGCGCGCGCCAGCGGGACATCCTGCGCCAGTTCCTCACCGAAGCGGTGATGCTCTCGGTGGTCGGTGGGCTGGCCGGGATCGGCCTGGCCTTGCTGGTGGGCGGTGCGTTGCTGCTAGGCAAGATCGCCGTGGCCTTCGAATGGCTGGCGGTGTTCGGCGCTTTCGGCTGCGCCCTGGTCACCGGCGTTGTCTTCGGTTTCATGCCGGCCCGCAAGGCGGCTCGCCTCGACCCGGTCGCGGCCCTCACCAGTGAATGAACCTCACCTTATGAAAGCGCACCTGACCCTCCTGGCCGCCGGCCTGTTACTGGCGGCCTGCGGCACCCCCGCGCCGACGCCGAACAGCGGCATCCAGCCGCCACCGGCCTGGCAAAGTTTCGACACCGCCACCGCTCGAACCGATAACCAACAATGGTGGACGCACTTCGGCAGCCCGCAATTGAACCGTTTGATCGAGCAGGCGCGCCGGGACAGCCACGACCTCGCCGCCGCCATGGCCCGGGTGCGCCAGGCCCAGGCCAGCGCAGTGATCGCCGGCGCGCCGTTGCTGCCAGCGGTCACGGCCGGACTCAACGGCACTCGTCAAGAGTTGTTGCGGGGCAAGGGTTACAGCCAACTGGACGTCAATCGGGACAACCGCACCATCGACTATTACGACGCCCACCTCAGCGCCAGCTATGAGCTGGACTTCTGGGGCGGCAAACGGGCGGCCCGGGACAGTGCACTGAGCAGTCTGGCGGCCAGCCAGTTCGACCGGGCGACCGTGGAGTTGACCCTGCTCAGCGGCGTCGCCAACAGCTACACCCAGGCGTTGTCCCTGCGCGAGCAACAGCGCATCGCCGAACAGAACCTGGACAACGCCCAACGCGTACTCGATCTGGTGCAAACCCGCTACGACGCCGGCAGTGCCACGGCCCTGGAGTTGTCCCAGCAAAAAAGCCTGGTGGCGGCGCAACAGCGCAGGTTGCCTCAAGTGCAGCAGCAGGCCCGGGAAGCCTTGATCACCCTGGCGGCGCTGCTGGGGCAACCGGTGCAGTCGGTCACACTCGACGATGAGAATTTCGACCGTTTGCACTGGCCCGCCATCGACGCCGGGGTGCCCAGCGACCTGCTCAGCCGTCGCCCCGACATCGCCGCCGCCGAAGCCCGCCTCGCCGCCGCCCAGGCCGACATCAGCGTAGCCCGCGCGGCGATGTTGCCCTCCATGACCCTCGGCCTGAGCCTCGCCACCGGCGCCGACATTGCCGAGCAGTTGCTACGCAACAACGTCTACAACCTCACCGCAGGTTTGGCCGCGCCGATCTTCAACAATGGCCGCCTCAAGGCCGAACGCGACCGAGCCACCGCGCGCCAGGAAGAACTGCTGGAGCTCTACCGCGCCGCCATCATCAACGGCTTCGCCGACGTCGAAAAAGCCCTGAACGGCATCCATGGGCTCGACCAGCAGCGGCAATGGCAAAGCGAAGAACTGCACCAGGCCCAGAGCGCCTTCGACATCGCCCAGAGCCGTTATCAGGCCGGCGCCGAAGACCTGCTCACCGTACTGGAAACCCAACGCACGCTGTACGCCGCCCAGGACATGAACGTGCAATTGCGATTGGCGCGAGTGCAGGCGAGCGTGGCGTTGTACAAGGCGTTGGGTGGGGGTTGGCGGGTGATGTAAACCTTCGCCCGCCTTATCAAGCCAAGTGACACCCGTGGCGAGGGAGCTTGCTCCCGCTGGGCTGCGCAGCAGCCCCAATGGCCGGTACCTCGGTGGGTCAGATCGTTTGAGGGGGCTGGTTTTGGGGCCGCTTCGCAGCCCAGCGGGAGCAAGCTCCCTCGCCACAGATAATTCTCCACGTTTCATTAAAGGGGGTTCGGCTTAGGTTCTGTTTATCCGGCCATGTAGGACGTCCGAGCAAGGCTACGCTGCCTTGCGCCATTGCCTACAACTGCGCCAGAATCCGTCGGCTTGTGCGCTTGGTCCCCTGCCGATAACTTGTTCCCCGTCACTGCTCATCAGTGATCGGGTCTGCAAGCCCGCCGAATACCAGGCGCATAGCCGAAGCCAATCGACACGTTCGTGTTCGTTTTATGGCGGCTGTGTGCGGGAGACCTTCGGGTCTGCCGGGTTCCTGGTTTCCCGGTCTTGCAGACCCGCGCATAGCTGCCACCCCATCATCTGCAAGTGATGTCTGGCAGCGCCCTTTGAATAATCAGGAGCTGCACCATGTTCAAGATCACCCCCAATCCCCCCGAAGACGATTCCAAAAAACTCAACGAAGCCGCCGACCGCGCCCTCGCCTTTTACCTCGACCCCAAACCTGAAAACCCCACTCTACCGCCGGGCCAGTTGTTCACCGTTGCGGAAGGTGCGGACCTGGAATGCCTGTTGGCCAACCTCAGCGAAACCCTTTCCTCGGTCAATGTCATGGCCAACGAACTGGCCTTTGATCTGGAAGGCGCGCGACGGAGTTTCGCCCTGGGGATCCAGCAGATGGTCGAGCTGAGTGAGCTGCTGGCGAACCGCGCCCTGGACATCGCAGTGCCGCGCTGACACCTCACAAAAATTCTCAAGCCAAGTGATACCTGTGGCGAGGGAGCTTGCTCCCGCTGGGCTGCGCAGCAGCCCCAATGGCCAGCACCTCGGTGGGTCAGATTTTTTTGAGGGGGCTGGTTTGGGGGCCGCTTCGCAGCCCAGCGGGAGCAAGCTCCCTCGCCACAAAAGCAGTCATTCACACAGCTCAGGTTCGGTCAGTCCAAGCCAGGGTTCACACCGGCTTACTCTTGAGATTACGCGCATACCACGGCCGCTGCGGCACGCGGCGAAACAGTTCGGAGAGTTTTTTGTCGTCGCTGCCGAAGGTGATGCGCAGGGCCAGTTTCATGGTTTCCGGGTCCATTTCCACCGAACGTCCGGGCTGCAAACCCGGCGTGGTGCTGCAGCCGTGGGTGACCGGGCCCAGCCAGGGGTCGGCGATTTCTACCCAGCGGCCGGGGGCGAACCAGGGCACGCCGTTGACTTCCAGCCGGCTCACTTCACCCGGATGGAAACGTTCGTGAGCGCGGAACCAGTCTTCGAGGCGGTCGTCGATCCAGCCGTGGAAGGCCCAGAACACCGGGTTCACATGGGAGGAAAACGGGTCGCCGAGAAAGTCATTTTCCGGTTCATACCAGCGCTGGGCGAAGTCCGCCGGGTCGCGGGCGAAGGGCACCGGGTGGCCGTTGGAAGGATCGCGGGGCACCGAAGCCCAGCGCATGTGCAGCCAGTCATGCAGGCCCAGTTCCACTTCCGAGCCAAACTGGCCAAGGGTCAGTTTCGACAGGTAGCGCGGGTCGCGGTAGCGCGATTCCCAGACCTGGAAGTTGCTGTGATAGGTCTCGGCAGTCTTGATGTCACTCACCCATTGGGCGTACTGCTCGTCGCCGCTGGCCAGCCAGGTGGGCGGCAAAGCTGTGCCATCGTGGTTATCGAAATACCGGGCAAAGCCCAGGCGATCACGCTCCAGTTCCGGCTGCGGCAATGGGAAGCGCGGCCACGACGGCAGCGGCTGGAACGAACGGGCCGTGCCGAGCATGTGCCGGTGCATGAAAAAGAAATCCACGCCCGAGCCGTTGCGATCCTTGCGCTTGCCACGAGCGTCACGTTCATGGTCCCGCGGGCCGGGCTGCCAGCCGATGCCTCGCAAGGCATTGCGCTTGTCTTCGTCCAGGCTGTGCCATTTGTCCCGCGAGGCGTGCCAGAGCTGATGGAACAACCGATGCTCCGGCGACACCAGCCAGGCCAGCAAGGGCGGGCTCAGCGGCGTGCGTTCCCGGGCTTCGGGGAACGGCAGCTTGCGGGCGATGAACTGATTGTCGAGTTCCGGCAGCGCCAACGGGCGATCGAGGCGCAACACGCGACCGCTGAGGGTGGCAGTGCCGGCATTGCCGAAGCCGGCCCAGACCTCGTCGAGGGTCATGATGAATTCGTAGACCGGCGCGTCCTGCCGGGTCCCGATCAGGCGCCAGCTCAATTGTTTCTTGTCATCCCCCGCCAAGTCGCCCAGCACTCGATAATGCGGCTCATCACCGGCGCGCAACCGCTCAGCGGTGTCGAGGCAGCCCACCAGGCCACGGCCCTTGTGGGCGATGTCGAGGAACACTTGCAGACCGTCGCCGGGCAAACCGTCCAGGCCCGCGTCGCTTCCTGAAAAACGGATCGTCCAGATACCCCGCAGCGTATCGGCCCGGCGCTGCCCCGCCACGTCCGCCACATCGAATGAGGCCTCGCCGGGGGTGATGGTGGGGTCCGGCCGGGTCAGTTCGCGATGCCCGTAATACACCGCAGGCACGGCGGCACCGGTCAGCGCCAGGCCCGCCATGAACCATCGTCGAGAAATCGTCATTGCCTTACCTGTGTTCGGCCCTGGAGCGGGCTTTATCCAAGCTAGAACGATGGGGGGACTGACAAATTTATAGGGGCTGTGAGGGTCTCATCGCGAGCAGGCTCGCTCCCACAATGGATCTGGTAGATCCGCGAGAGATCGGTCGACCGTCAGACCGCTATCGCGAGCAAGCTCGCTCCCACAGGTGAGCGCGTTCCAATGTGGGAGCGAGCCTGCTCGCGATAGGGCCATTGGCCGCACCTAAATTTCCCCGCCGATCACTCGTTCTCCCCAGATAGCAAAGCCCCCCGCAGCGAACCTGACTGAGATCGGCAATGACAACACCACGTTCGAAAAAAGCTCTCTTCATCGGCGTGCCCCTGGCCCTTGCACTGGCGGTCGGCGGCGGCCTCGCGGCCTGGGACCACTGGTGGCGGGGCAACCCTGGCTACCCGGTCAAGGTGATGAAAGAGGCCAGGGAACTGCACGAGCGCCTGCTGTCCTTCGACAGCCACATCTCCGTGCCATTGAATTTCGGCACCGCCGGTCACGAAGCAGACAAGGACGGTAAAGGCCAGTTCGACCTGGTCAAAGCCAACCGCGGGCACCTGTCCGGCGCGGCCCTGACGATCTTCGGCTGGCCGGAGCTGTGGAACGGCCCCAACGCGCCGCACAAGCCCACCGCCGGCTTCGTCGAGGAAGCGCGCAATCAGCAGGAAGTGCGCTTCAAGATCATCACCGGCATGGTCCGCGACTTTCCCAACCAGGTCGCCATCGCCTACACCCCGGATGACTTCCGGCGCCTGCATGGCGAAGGCAAGTTCGCGATTTTCATCAGCATGCTCAACGCCTATCCCCTTGGCCATGACCTGAGCCTGCTGGACCTGTGGACGGCGCGGGGCATGCGCATGTTCGGCTTCAGCTACATCGGCAACAACGACTGGGCCGACTCCTCGCGCCCTCTGCCGTTCTTCAACGACTCACCTGACGCCCTCGGCGGCCTGTCGGAGATTGGCAAGCAAGCGGTGACGCGCCTGAACGACCTGGGCGTAATCATCGACGTCTCGCAAATGTCGACCCAGGCCCTGGAGCAAGTTGCGCAACTGAGCCGCACACCCTTGGTGGCCTCCCATTCCGCACCCCGGGCCATGGTGGATATCCCGCGCAACCTCAGCGACAAGGAAATGCAACTGATCAAGGCCAGCGGTGGCGTGGTACAGGTCGTCGGTTTCTCCCAATACCTGCGCCCGCTGACGCAAAAGACCCAGGACAAACTCAACGACCTGCGCAAGCGTTTCGACCTGCCACCGCTGCCCAACCTGGCCATGGCGCTGATGCCGGGCGATCCGATCATCGCCGCGTGGCCGGAACAGAAATTCGGCGAATACGCCGGCCAGCTCTACGGCATTCTGGAGGAGGAACCCAAGGCCAGCCTCAAGGACCTGGGCGACGCCATCGATTACACCGTGCGCAAGATCGGCATCGACCATGTCGGCATCAGTTCGGACTTCAACGAAGGCGGCGGCGTCAAAGGCTGGGGAGACGTGGGCGAGATCCGCAACGTCACCGCCGAACTGCTGACCCGCGGCTACTCCGAAGCGGACATCGCCAAACTGTGGGGCGGCAACTTTCTGCGGGTCTGGGATCAGGTCCAGCAAGCCGCCCGGCCTGCCGTGGCCTCGACCCAGAAGGCGGTCCAGCCATGAATGAGCGCCGGACCTTTCTCAAGCACGCCGGGATCCTGGCAGCCGGCCTGCCGCTGGCCGCCAGTCTTCCTGCCCCGGCCATTGCCGATCCCCTGCCGCCATTGCCCCGGGACAAATGGGCGCAGTTCCGCTCGCTGTTCAACCAGGACCCGGACTATCTGCACTTCTCCAATTTCCTGGTCACCACCCACCCGCGCCCGGTACGTGAGGCCATCGACCGGCATCGCGCCGCGCTGGATAAAAACCCGGGACTGTTGATGGACTGGGACCTGGGCGTCACCGAGGAGCGCGAGGAAAACGTCCGCACCTGGGCCGGCCGCTACCTGCAAGCGACCCCGAAGCAGATCGCCCTCACCGGCAGCACCACCGAAGGTTTGTCGATCATCTACGGCGGCGTCCATGTGGCAGCCGACCAGGAAATCCTCAGCACCGCCCACGAACATTACGCCACCCATACCATCCTTGATTTACGCAACCAACGCGACGGCACCCGGGTGCGCAAGATCAAACTGTTCGAGAACGCCCACAACGCCAGCCACGATGACATCCTGCACGCCATCGACCGCAACATCCGTCCTGAAACCCGCGTACTGGGCATGACCTGGGTGCATTCGGGCAGCGGCGTGAAGCTGCCGATCGACAAGATCGGCGCGCTGGTGGACAAGCACAACCAGGGCCGCAGCGATGCGCAACGCATCATCTACGTGGTGGACGGCGTGCACGGCTTCGGTGTTGAAGACCTGAGCTTCCCAGCGATGAATTGCGACTTCTTCATCGCCGGCACCCACAAATGGATGTTCGGCCCCCGCGGCACCGGCCTGGTGTGCAGCCGCAGCGAAGAGCTCAAGTACGTCACGCCGATCATCCCGACCTTCTCCGAAGCCACGGCGTTTTCCACCACCATGACGCCCGGCGGCTACCACGCCTTCGAGCATCGCTGGGCGGCGGACGAGGCGTTCAAGCTGCACTTGCAACTGGGTAAGGCCGAGGTGCAGGCGCGCATTCACACGCTCAACACCTACTTGAAAAAACAGCTGCTGGCGTTGCCGCAAATCGAGCTGGTCACGCCCATAAGCCCGGACGTGTCGGCCGGTTTCACCTTCTTCCGGGTCAAGGGCCGCAAGAGCGACGAGATCGCCGCCTACCTGATGCAGAACCGGGTGATCGCCGACGCCGTGCATCGCGACGCCGGGCCTGTCATTCGAACCGCGCCGGGCCTGCTCAACACCGAAGCCGAGATCGATCGCTTCATGGGCTTGCTGGGCAAGACACTCTGAACCTGACTTTATCGAGAGAGATGGATGAACAGTTTTTCGTTGAAGCTATTCCCGGCACTGGCCCTCGCCGCCCTGCTGCCCTCCGGCGCCCAGGCGTCACAACCGGGCCAGGTCTTTCGCGACTGCAAGGACTGCCCGGAAATGGTCGTGCTGCCCACCGGCACCTTTCAGATGGGCACCCCGGAAGATGAAGTGGGCCGCGAGCCCGACGAAGGCCCGATGCACCCGGTGACCTTCGCCAAACCGCTGGCGATCAGCCGCTTCCAGGTCTTGAAGGGCGAATGGTTCGCCTACCTGCGCGACACCGGGTACTCGATGCCCGACGGCGATAAACGTCCCGGCCGCGCGTGCAAGGCCGGCATCCCGGACTATCAGGGCAGTGATCCGCGCAAGCAATACACCGACCGGCACCCGGCGGTGTGCATGAGTTTCGAAGAGGCCAACGCTTACGTGGCCTGGTTGTCGAAAAAAACCGGCAAGCCATACCGCCTGGTCAGCGAGTCCCTGCGCGAGTACGCCGCACGCGGCGGCACCAGCGGGCCGTTCCCCTTCCCCTTCGACGAGGGCAAGGAATACAGCATCGCCCAACACGCCAACACCTATGGCGCGGCCGACGGCTACAACTTCACCGCCCCGGCCGGCAGCTTCGCGCCCAACGCCTTCGGCGTGTACGACATGCACGGCAACGTCTACGAGTGGACGGCCGATTGCTATAACGAAAACTACATCGGCGCCCCGAGCGATGGCAGCGCCTGGTTGACCGGCAAATGCGAGTTCAAGCGTATCCGCGGCAACGATTGGGGCGAGGCACCGGTGTTCTCCCGCTCCGGCAACCGCAACGCGCTGGTGCCGGGCAATCGCGGTGACTGGATTGGTTTTCGGGTGGCGCGGGATATGTAAATCGGCAGGCCCACCCAAATACCTTGTGGCGAGGGGATAAATCCCCTCGCCACAAACGGTGTTCCTCAGGCCATTCGCCGTTAAATCCCCTCCCACATCAACCGTCTTACAGACAGGCGTGCCTGCGCCCTAAAGCCCTCCCGGCGACCACCCGCGATGGCCTTCGCCCTTTTCATCAAGCAGGGAAACCTCCATGAGCCAACCAACACGCGGGGTGATCAATGAACTGTTCATCCTGCTCAAACCCTTCCGGCTGATTGTCGTAGGCTCCATCCTCTTGGGCATGCTTGGCGGCCTGAGCATCACCGCCCTGCTGGCGACCATCAACGACGCCCTGAACGCCGCGGCCAAACCCACAGCCCAGACGCTGGTAACGTTCGTGGTGCTCTGCGCGGTGGCGCTGCTGACCTCGATTCTTTCGGACATCGGTAGCAACCACGTCGGTCAGAACATCATCGCCGGGTTGCGTAAGTCCCTGGGCAAGAAGGTGCTGCTGGCGCCCATCGAACAGATCGAACGTTATCGCAGCCACCGGCTCATCCCGGTACTGACCCACGACGTCAACACCGTCAGTAATTTCGCGTTTTCGTTCGCACCGCTGGCCATCGCCTTCACCGTGACCCTCGGTTGCCTGGGTTATCTGGCCTACCTGTCACTGCCGATGTTCTTGTTGCTGCTGGTGGCGCTGGTGATCGGCACGGTCGTGCAATACCTGGCCCGAGCCCGTGGCATCAGGGGGTTCGAAGCCGCCCGCGAGGCCGAAGACGCGCTGCAAAAACACTACAGCGCGATCGCCGCTGGCGCCAAGGAACTGCGCATTCATCGCCCACGCCGCCAGCGCATGTTCAGCCAGCGCATCGAAGCCACCGCCGATAATATTTGCGACACCAATATTCGCGCGGTCAACACCTTCGTGGTGGCCAAGACCTTCGGCTCGATGCTGTTTTTTGTGGTCATTGGCCTGGTGCTGGCCCTGCAATCGCTGTGGCTGGGCACCGACAAGGCCGTGCTTAGCGGTTTCGTGCTGGTGCTGCTGTACATGAAGGGCCCGCTGGAATACCTGGTGATGACCTTGCCGGTCATCAGCCGGGCAAACATTGCCTTCAAGCGCATTGCCGAGCTTGACGAGCAGTTTTCCTCACCGGAGCCGCACCTGCTGCTGGACGACAAGAGCCTTTCCAGGCCAGCGCTCCAGCAGCTTGAACTGCGTGATGTGCACTACGCCTTCCCGGCGGTCGAAGGCAGCCAACCCTTCGCCCTGGGACCGGTCAACCTCTCCATCGCCCAGGGCGACATTGTGTTCATCGTCGGTGAAAACGGGGGCGGCAAGACCACGCTGATCAAACTGCTGCTGGGCCTCTATTTCCCCCAGGGCGGCGAAATCCTCCTCGACGGCGCGCCGGTAGGGGCCGCGCAACGGGACGATTATCGCCAGTTGTTCACCACGATTTTTGCCGACTATTACCTGTTCGATGACCTGGTTCAGGGTGACCAGCAGGTGCCTGACGACGCCAACCGCTACCTGGAGCGCCTGGAAATCGCTCATAAGGTTCGCATTCAGGACGGCGCCTTCAGCACCACCGATCTTTCCACCGGCCAGCGCAAACGCCTGGCGTTGCTCAACGCCTGGCTTGAGGAGCGCCCAGTGTTGGTGTTCGACGAATGGGCCGCCGACCAGGACCCGGTGTTCCGACGGGTTTTCTATACCGAACTGCTGCCGGAGCTGAAGGCGTTGGGCAAAACCATCATCGTCATTTCCCACGACGACCGCTATTTCGACATCGCCGATCAACTGGTCCGGATGCAGGCCGGTCAGGTCATCAGTGAAAAAGCCCCCGCAGCCTTTGCCTGAACCGCGAGAACACCATGAACCCATTGCTAGATGATGACCTGCTGACCCTGCTGCTGGAGGAGGACGCTGACGCCGTGCAAGCCCGCTCCAGCCGCAGCCGGCCGGACCGCGCGCCCTTGTCCTTCGCCCAGCAGCGCTTGTGGCTGGAGCAACAGCGCGACCCGAGCCGTTCGGCCTACAACCTGCCGCGCGCCCTGCGCCTGACGGGTGAACTGAATGCCGACGCCCTGGAACAGGCACTCAATCGCGTCATCGACCGACACGACATCCTGCGCACCGCCTTCACCGAAATCGACGGCGCCGCCACCCAGGTGATCGAGCGCAACGTTTGCCTGACCCTGCACCAGGAGAACCTCGCCACGCTCGATCAGCCAACACGGGAGCTGACGCTTTCACAGCGCATCGAACAGCACGCCCGACAACCGTTCGATCTGACCCAGGCGCCGCTGATGCGGGCAACGTTGCTCAGGCTGGGCAGTGACGAGCATGTGTTGTTGCTCAACATGCATCACATCGTTTCCGATGCCTGGTCCAACACGATCCTCATGCAGGACATGACCCAGGCCTATGCCCGGGCCTTGCTCGGCGATTCGTCGCCACTGCCGTCGTTGCCCCTGCAATACGCCGACTACGCGAGCTGGCAACGCGGCGACTATGTGCAGAGCCCGGCCTGCCACCGCAGTGGCGCCTATTGGAGCGACTACCTGGGCCATGAGCTGCCGGCGTTGGAACTGCCTCAGGAGTTTGCGCGCACCGCCAATCAGCAACACATGGCCGGACGCGTGCAGGTGTCACTAGACCCGACAATGGTCCAGGCCTCGGATACGTTCTGTCAGCGGGAGGGGCTTACGCCTTTTGTCGTGGCCCTGGCGGCCTGGCAATTGTTATTGGCTCGGTACAGCAACCAGAACGACTTCACCGTCGGCGTCCCGAACGCCAACCGCAACAGCCACGAGAGCCAGGAGCTGGTGGGATTTTTCGTCAGCAGCCAGGTGTATCGGGCGCGGATCGACTCGACCCGCAGCGCGCTGGATTTCCTCCGGGACCTGCGCGCGCAGTCGCTCGCCGCGCTGGAACATGCCGACTACCCGCTGGAGCTGATCCTGGATCAGTTGCAACGTCCCGGCGCACAGGGCGCCAGTGCGCTGTTCAAGGTCTTGTTCAACTGGCGCACCGGGTCGCCCTCACCGTCGGCGCCAAACCTGGGTCAACTGACGCTGGAGTTTCTCAGTACCGGTTACAACCAGGCCAAGTTCGACCTGTCGCTGGATGTCGATTATTCCCAGCAACAGGTGCTGGCAACGTTTGAATACAGCCGTGATCTGTACCGCGCAGAGACCATCGAGCGCATGGCCGGCCACTGGCAGAACCTGCTGCGGGGCCTGGTCGAGACGCCTGGATGCGCGCTTGGCGAACTGCAACTGTTGAGCGCCGATGAACACCGAAAAACCTTGGGCGACTGGAACCGTCAGCCGACCCAACTGCGCAGCGAACAGTGTCTGCACCGGTTGATCGAAACCCACGCCGCCAGCACAGGCGACGCCATCGCCCTGACCTTTGAAGGGCAGCACATGAGCTATGCCGAACTCAACCGACAGGCCAACCAACTGGCCCATCGGCTGATCGAGCAAGGCGTCGGTCCCGATGTGCTGGTCGGCATCGCCGTCGAGCGTACGCCACAGATGATCATCGGCCTGCTGGCGATCCTCAAGGCCGGTGGCGCCTACGTGCCGCTGGACCCCGCCTACCCGGCCGACCGCCTGGCTTACATGATCGCGGACAGCGGCGTCACGCAGATCCTGACCCAGGCTCATCTGCGGGAATCGCTGGCGCTGCCCGCTGACATCAACTGCCTGTTGCTGGATTCGGTCGATGCCAATAGCCCCTATCCCGAGCACAATCCGAATGTGCCGATGGACCCAGATAACCTGGCCTACGTGATTTACACCTCAGGCTCGACCGGCCAACCCAAAGGCGCACTGCTGGCGCACCACAACGTCAGCCGATTGTTCCAGGCCACGGACCACTGGTTCAGCTTCGATCATCAGGATGTCTGGTGTCTGTTCCATTCCTATGCCTTCGACTTTTCCGTGTGGGAGATCTTCGGCGCCCTGCTGCACGGCGGCCGATTGGTCATCGTGCCCCACGCCGTGAGCCGTTCGCCGGAGGATTTCCATGCCTTGCTTTGCCAGGAAAACGTCACGGTGCTCAACCAGACGCCTTCGGCGTTCAAGGCGTTGCTGCAGGTCGCCTGCGAGCCTGGGCAACCTCTTGCCCACCGGTTACGACAGGTGATTTTTGGCGGCGAAGCGATCGATGTACAGAGTCTTCGCCCCTGGTTCGAACGTTTCGGCGACCAGACGCCGCAACTGATCAATATGTATGGCATCACGGAAACGACTGTGCATGTCACCTGGCGGCCGTTGTCGATGAGTGACTTGCACAGCGAGGCCGCAAGCCCCATCGGCGAACCCATCGGGGACCTGTCCTGGTATCTGCTCGACGCTCATCTGAACCCGGTGCCCAAGGGTTGCATCGGTGAGCTATACGTTGGCCGGGCCGGCCTGGCCCGCGGCTATCACCGACGTGCCGACCTGACCGCCACCCGCTTCATCCCCGACCCGTTCGACCCGCTGCCGGGTGGCCGCCTCTATCGCACCGGGGATCTGGCCCGCTACCGCACCGACGGCAGCATCGAGTACATCGGACGCCTGGATCATCAGGTCAAGATTCGCGGGTTCCGCATCGAGCTGGGGGAAATCCAGGCGCGCCTGCAAACGCTGCCGGCGGTGCGAGACGGTGTCGTGTTGACCCATGAAGGCCCGGGCGGCCTGCAGCTGGTCGCCTACGTGATTGCCGCACAACCGGCCACGGCCGAGTTACGCGAAGGCTTGTTGAGCGCACTCAAAGCGCAGTTGCCGGACTACATGGTGCCCAGCCACCTGCTGTTCATCGATCATTTCCCGCTCAATGCCAATGGCAAGCTCGACCGCAAGGCCTTGCCGGAACCCGACGCCGGTCTTTGGCATTCCCATTACCTGGCGCCTCGCACTCAGCTGGAAGAAGCCCTGGCACAGCTCTGGCAACAGTCCCTCAAGGTTGCGCGCGTGGGTGTCAACGACAGCTTCTTTGAACTGGGCGGGCATTCGATCCTGGCGATCGAACTGATTGCCAACCTCAAGGCACGCCTGAATATCAGCGTGCGGCTGCAAGAGTTGCTGGCCAACCCGAGCGTCGCCGAGCTGGCCTTGTTCATTTCGCAAAAACATCGGGAACAGACCCAATGCCTGGTCGAACTGAACAACGCACCGGCCAGCGCACCGCAGCTATTTTGCCTGCACCCCAGCGGTGGCATCGTGTTCTGTTACCAGCCACTGGCGCGCAAACTCCAACAGCGGGCGCGCACCGTTGGCGTCATGCACCGCGGCTTCAGTGAACCGCATGCCGGGCCTGAAGCCTGGGGCGAGATGATCGCCGATTACAGCCAGGAAATCGTCAAAGCCCAGCCGCAAGGTCCCTATTACCTGATGGGCTGGTCGTTGGGCGGCGCCATTGCGCTGGACATCGCCGCGACGCTGGAAAGCCTGGGCCACACCGTGAGTTTTCTCGGTTTGGTGGATAGCACGGTTCCCGAGCATCTGTATCCGGCAGCGTTGCCGCGTCATCGGCATTTGCCAGGCGCTGAACAAGCCGACCCGGCCTCTCAGGATCTGCTGGAGGCCATCGAATACTTCGACCTGCTGTTCCCGACCCTCACGGAACGCACGGCGACTTATCGGCGGGAACACCCCGAGAGCACGGTCAAGGCCTTCCATGACTGGGCCGCCAGCCAGATCGAGCCGGGACGAGGCGACTTGCTGGCGATCGTGCAGAGCGTCAAGGATGAAGTCATGAACGCCCAGGCGTTCTCGGTGCATGATCGTTTGCTGGAAGCCTTCGACGGGTTCACCTTCAAACCGGTACGGGTTCGGCCTAGCTGCTGGTGGACACAGGTAGAAAAAACCCCGGAAGAATTGGCATTCTGCGAAGCCTTGATCAAGAGCTGCAGCCTGACCGGGGAGCTGCAATGTTCGATGCATTCGCCGTTGCGTCACCGCAGTATGATTTTTGATGATGGGTTGCTTGATTCGTTGGTCGAGGTTTTTTTGGCCAGTGCGATAGAAGGGGAATAGCGCTTGGGGTCGGTGTGTATATCCGTTGCTGCGGTAACCGCCACTTAGGGTTCCGCCGTTACGGCGGGTCACTTTCGAAAATCCGCAAGCCGGCCCAGGCGAAAGTAGCCAAAGCGCTTCTGCCCCACCACTCGGCACCTGGCTTAGGCTCGGTGTGCCTGAACCACCGCTATCGCGAGCAGGCTCGCTCCCACAGGTTTTTGTGTCGTTTGCAGATGCTGAGGACACCAGCAAACTCATGTGGGAGCGAGCCTGCTCGCGATGACGTCGGCACATCCAACATCCTCGCAAGCTGACCCGCCGCTTTCGCGAGCAAGCTCGCTCCCACAATTGGATTGAGTTCCCCCGTAAGAACAGGTCGGCTATAAGGCCGCCTCGCGTCGGACGTTGATCTCGGCGCCCCGTTAACCACGCTGGCCGAACGCAGGCATTGCGCAGTGGGCACCTCGGCAAAAAAAACGGCGCTTCCCCGTCTCGAAAAGCGCCGTTTCCTTAAGTGAACAGCACCACCCACAAGGCAGGTCTATTTCACTCTCGCGAGGATCAGAACTGCGGTTTGTACGTCACGCTGAACATCATGTTGCGTGGATCACCGTAGTAATTGTTCGCGCTGAGCTGACTGTAGGACGGAATAAAGTACTTCTTGTCGAATATGTTGTTGAAGTTCACCGCCAGATTCACTTCATCGTTCAGGTCATACCCCACTCGCGAGCTCCAAATGGAGAAGCCGGGCTGATCGAATTGGCGATCGTAGCTGACCGTGCTGCTCTGGGTGTTGACCCCAGCACCGACGCTGACCTTGTGCCAATCACCCGGCAACCGATAGTCGGCCCAGATGCGTACCATGTGCTTGGGTGTCCAAGTACTGAACACCTTGCCTTTGTTATCCACGTCTTCCAGAAACTTGGTGGTGTTGTAGGTGTAGCTGCTCGAAACCTGCAAGCCTGGCGCCACTTCGCCACTGACTTCAGCTTCAAAGCCCTGGCTTCTGACCTTGCCCGAGGCCACCGAACAGTACCAGCCATCACAAGCGAAACCACCGCTGATGTCGCTGACTGCGCGGTTCTCGTGATCGTAACGGAAGATCGCAAACGAGGTATTGAGCTGGCCATCCATCAGCTCGCCCTTGAGGCCCAGCTCGTAGTTGGTGCCCTCGACCGGCTTGAGGATCGATTGATTTGTATCCCGCACGGTTTGGGGAATGAACACATCAGAGTAGCTGGCGTAGGCCGACCATTGCTCGTTCAGGGCGTAGACCAGTCCGTAGTAGGGTGTGACTTTGCCGCTGTGCTTGGCCGTGCTGCTTGAGGTACCGTTCGCAACACGGGCGAAGTAGGTCTGCGCATCATAGGAAAAGTCATACCAACTGGCTCGCGCACCGACAATCAGTGTCAGCGGCTCAGTCACGTTGACGCGCCAGGTGCCGTAAATGCCCTTCTGCCGCACGTCATAGGTGCTTTCGGTCAAGTTCGCACTGTCGGCGATGCTGTCAAAGGTTGGAAACGGTCGATGATGATCGATGTTGTCGATGTCCACGCCGGGAGTAAAAGCCCGGGCGAAAGCATCGTTGGTTTTGAGCTTGGAGTAGTTGGTACCCAGCATCACGTTCTGTTTGAACGACAGTGCTTCGAAGTCACCATTGACATAGGCATCGAACCCAAGGGTCTTGGTGGAGAAGTCGGTGGAATAATCCGCATAACGCGCACCGCTACCATCAGCCGCTATCGTCCCGGTGATGAACTGATACGTCGCTTCATTGGACTCGTTCATCGCCATCGCAGCGGCTTTGGCCTTCCAGTGATCATTGAAGCGGTGCTCCAGATCCAGGAACACCGAGGTCTGATCATTCACCGCACGGTTCCAACTGGCGCCGGCAAACGAGGAGCGCCCCAAGTTCAAGGCAGTGCCATCGCTATAACGCGGCAGACCGATCAGATAAGGGGTGGAGTGGCCTTTTTTGTTGCTGGCACCGATGCCAAGCACCGTATCCGGGCTCAGGTCGAAATCCACAGCGCCATAGACTGTCTGCTCCCAGTTCGACACGTAGTCGGTGAAGGAATTGCCTTTTTCATAATTGACCACGGCCCGACCGCGAATGGTGCCTTCGGAGTTCAGCGGGCCGCCGACATCAGCTTGACTTGCATAGCGATCCCAACTACCGGCCTTGGCGCTCAACGTAACCGTTGGCGCGGCTTGCGGGCGTTTGCGCACCATATTGATCGCGCCACCAGGGCTGTTGGCACCCTGCAACAGGCCGGCAGCGCCACGCAAGAATTCCATGCGGTCGTAAATAGCCATGTTTTCGGTAATGTAGCTGCCCAGCGAGTACACGTTACGCGGGACCGGTACACCGTCGTACTGCAGCGCTTCGATGTCGAAACCACGGGCATAGATGAACATGCCGGGACCGGGTGATTTGATCGAGCTCATTCCTGGGGTGTTTTCAATCGCCTGGGTCAGGTTGGTGATGTTCTGGTCATCCATGCGCTTGCGAGTCAATACGCTGACCGACTGAGGGATATCCTTGAGCTTCTGTTCCCCTTTTCCGATGGTCACCGCCCCCGTGGTGTAAGAGTTACTGCCCTCGGTGGTCACACCCAATTGCTGGCCGCTGATAGTGGTCGCGCCCAGCTCAAGGGCTTGGGCAGAACCGCGCAGCAGCATCAGGGTATTGCCCTCAACGCTGTACCGCACCCCCGTGCCCTTGAGCAATTCGGTGAGGGCCGCCTGCGGGCTCATCTTGCCGCTGACGCGGTTGCTTTTCAGCCCGGCCATATCGCCGGCGTTGTAGATCACTTGCTGGTTGGTCTGCTGACCGAACGCTTGCAGTGCCTGGGGCAGCGATTGCGCAGGGATGTCGATGCTGACGTCTTCAGCCATCACCTGAGCGCTGAGTGGCAGCAGGCAGACCAGCCCCAGACCGGTCAACACCCGACGCGAACGCAGGCCGCGGGACATGACGAGTGCCTTGAACAGAGGTTTCAACTCATGAATGGATGACATCGTGCTCTCTATTATTGGTAGAAGTAAAAGTCCATGGGGCCGAAGGGCCCGCCGCTCGCCAGCACGAGAGAACCCGCACGGTCGATTGCCCCAAGGGCAATGTGTCAGTGCGGGGCCGACCGGCCCCTCCCCGGGCACGGTCATCCGGCTGGACGACGGCGAAATTTTTGCTGAACACATCCGGTGCCTGAGCGTCCTGCCCGACCCGATTTGTCCACATACCTAAGTAAGACGCAGCACCTGCCAAAAACCGGAATGAGTTTATTTATCATTCGCGAAAAAAGTTAAAAAAAAGCCGGCGCAGAGGGGCGTCGGCCTTTTGTTTCATGCGAGTGTCAGCTGCCTTGGGCCGCCTTGGCGGCTTGCAGCTGCCGAGCCTGTTCGGTCAGGAGGGCCTTTTCCTCGGGACTCATCGCCTCCATGCGCAGGCGCACCTGGGCCATTTTTTCCAATTGCCCCGGACTGCTCTCCAGCACCCGCAAGGCCAGGGCCAACGACGCCACGGTCGGATGATCGAAGACCAGTCCCGGATGAATTTCGCACTGCAACAACTTGCGAATACCGGCCACCAGTTTGATCACCAGCAACGAATGACCTCCGGCGGCGAAGAAGTCGCGATCGATGCCCAATCGCTCAAGCCCAAGCAACTGCGCCATGCGCGCGGCGAGCAATTGCTCCAGCGCATCGCGTGGCGCGGCGTCTTCATCGTCCGCTGTAGCCACCGCCAACTGCTGCAGTGCGTGGCGATCGATCTTGCCGTTGGCCAGTCGCGGGAATCGTTCGATCAGATGCACGTGCTGCGGCACCATCACGCTGGGCAAGCGGGCGCTCAGCTCAGCGCGCGCGGCGTCGAGCAAGCCCGTCGACAGTCCCTGCTGCGCCACGACAAAAGCCAACAGCCCCTGCTCGGCCGACGCTGCCGGCAACACCAATGCTTCGGCCACCTGTGGCATGCGCACAAGCACGGCCTCGATCTCCGCCAGTTCAATACGGAACCCACGCACCTTGACCTGCTGATCGCGCCGACCATATAGCTGGATCGCCCCGTCCGGCCGATAACGCGCCAGGTCACCGGTGCGATATAACCGCTGCGCCGGATCAAAGGGACTCTGGATGAACGCCTGCGCATCGGCCTCGGCATTCAGATAGCCCCGGCACAACTGCGCTCCGCCCAGGTACACCTCACCCAGCACGCCCACCGGCGCCAAACGCAGATCGGCGTCCAGCACGTAAACCTGATTGTTGCCCAGCACCTGGGTCAGCGCCGAACAGTCGCCGGCCGCGCCGTTCAGTGACAGCGGATGAATCATTACCCCCACCGTGGCTTCGGTCGGCCCGTAGTGGTTGAACACCCGGCAATCGCTGCGCAACCGGGCGATGCGCTCGACCAACGTCGGCGCAATCGGCTCACCGCCAAGCACCAGGGTGCCCGGCAGCAGCGCCCGCTCACTGTCGAGCAGCGCCGCGAGGTGCGAGGGCACGATTTTCAGGCAGTCGATCTGCTGCTGTTGCAGGTACTGGGCAAACAACACGCCGTCCTGCATCTGCTCATCGCTGGCCACATGCAGGGTCGCGCCGTTGAACAACGCGCCAAACAACGCCGTATTACCCAGGTCCGCCGCCACGCTGGAACTGAAACCGACGTTCTTGCACTGGGCAAGCCCCAGCGCCTGACTGGCCTGGGCGGTGTAGTTGAGCAGTTGCCGATGCTCGATCACCACGCCTTTGGGCACACCGGTGGAGCCGGAGGTAAACAACACATAGGCGATATCGTTGCCCTGGGTGGCGAGCGCCGGCAGTGGCGTAGCCGGATGGCTCAGCTCAGCCGCGGTCAGCGCCTTATACGGCTGATCCTGCCAGGCCGGCAGATGCGCCGCATCGGTCAACAACAACGCCGCGCCGGCCTGTTCCAGCATCAACGCCTGACGCGCCTGGGGCCACTGCACATCAAGGGGCAGATACGCCGCACCAAGGCGCCAGCTCGCCAGCATTGCAATCACCAGATCCACCGAGCGCGGCAACGCCAGCGCGACCATCGAACCGGCGCCCACGCCTTGCTGCTTGAGGCCCTGCGCCATGCTGTCGACCCGGGCTTGCAACTGGCCGTAGCTCATTTGCTGACGGGCGTCGGTCAGGGCAATGGCGTTCGGTGTATGCAACGCCAGATCGGCGATGCGCTGCGGCAGATAACGGCCATCAGCTAACGCGTGCATGGCGGGGTTGATTGCCAGCAAGCGCTGCTCTGCGGTGCGACTCAACAGATCGAGCCGCGCCAATGCGGTGTGTGGAGCGGCAAGGATCGACGCCAACAGCACGCCGTACTGTTCCAACACGGCGCTGGCCGAGGCCGGCGAGTAACGCGAGCTGGCGTAATGCAGATTGACCGCGGCAAGCTGCTGGGCAGCGTTCAATTGCACCTGCAACAGCAACTCGAATGGATCTGCCGGCACCCGCACGGACTCTGCAACAGCCCAGTTAAGGCCGCCACTGTTGCCGGCCCGGTTCGCCTGCGCCAGCGTAAAGCCGTAGGCCGGGCGCGCCGCCTCAGGCGACAGTTCCGGCGCCCAGTATTCCTGCCAGGTGCGATGGGCTTCCAGGCGCGCCGCCAGCTCGTCCAGCCACTCGCTGAACGACACCGTCGCGGGCAATGAAACGCTAAGCGGCAGGGTTTGCTCGAACACGCCCACAGCATTGGCGAAGTATTCATAGTCGCCACGGCTGTCATGACGCACGCCCACCAGCGCCTGATCAAGGCCGCTCAAACGTCCCAGCAACACCCACCACGCGCCTTGCAACACCGTGGCAAGCGGCTGACCGAGCTGCTCGGCCAACCGTTGCAACGCATCGCGCTGGGCCGGTTCCAGGGTCAGCGACACACTGGTATCAGCGGCCCCCGTCTCACTGCCGGCGCTGCGCGCAGCCAACCACGGTGTGGCGATGTCCGTCTGCACGCCTTGCAGGTAATGCTGCCAATAGGTTCGTCCGGTGGCGGCATCTTCATCAAGCACCACCTCACTGCGCCATTCCAGGTACTGGGCAAACTCGCCCGGTGCTTCGTCTTCCGACGCCTGAACTGCGGCGTACGCTTGCTGGATTTGCTCCAGCAGCAGATTCAGCGATTGCGCATCGGCACTGTAGCGAGCGATACCCAGCACCAGTTGCCATTGCTGCGGCGCCAGACGATAAAGCACGGCCTGGACGTTTGGCGATTCGCCCACCACAAAAGCACAGCCCAGCGAATCCTTGATCTGCGCCTGGACATCCTCGGTCCGTTGCTCGCCTGCCTGTATCGTCAGCGGGAAACGAGCGGCGCCGCTGGCGACCTGACGCAAACCGTGGAAACCGGCCACTTTGTCCAGCCGCGCCAGCAGCATTGGCTGCTGTGCCAGGAGCGTATCGAACGCGATCTGCAATCGCTGCGGATCGAGATCGCCGTCGATGACCACGCTCAGCCAACGCAATGCTTCGCCACAGGTCGCCGTGCTCGACAGTTGCTCGAGCATCGCTTGTTGCTCGGGGGTCAAGGCAAAGCCGGGGTCCTGCTGGTCCATCAATACCTCGTTCATGCTCCGGTTTCCTCCAGGTTGCGGATGCCCTGGATGGCCGTCCCGGCATCGGCCTGGCCCTCCAGCGCGCTGCGCTCATACATATCGCCCATGGCAACCACGATCTTGCGGGGGCCCTCGAACGGGTCGCGGGCGTGGGCCACCAACATGTTGTCCAGCAGGATCACGTCGCCCTTGCGCCAGTCGAAACGCACCGCACAGGCTTCATACAAATCACCGATGCGCGCCATCACCTCATCCTCAATCGGTGTGCCATCGCCGTAATACACATGCCGAGGCATGCGCTCCAGACCGAACATCGACAGCAGGTCCTCCCGCACATCCGGCTCCAGCCAATAGATGTGATGCAATTGCACCTGATTGAAGAACGACTTCTCCCCGGTGATCGGGTGCGTGATGATCGCCGGCCCCGGTGTGCGGGTCTGCAACTCGTCGTTGTCGAGCCAGCGCCACTGGATACCGCCCGCCCGACACCGGGCCTCAACTTCGCGGCGGTCCTCGGTCTTGAAAAAGTGCTGCCACGACACGTCGAGTTTGTCGGTGAAGGTGCGCACATACAGCAGCCCTTTGTCTTCGAACTTCTCGCGAAGGTCCGACGGCAGTTTTTCGTACATCAACCGGCAATCCACCACTGGAGTCGCACCGCCCACAGGCGCGGCTTGCTCGCAATAGAACATTTGCTTGCGCGGCCAGCGGTCCTGATGGGAGCTTTCGTTGTGGAACAGAATCATCTTGCGCTCCGGGTACGGCGTGGAACGGTAGGTGTTCTTGCCCCCTTCCTTCTTCGGCAAATCGCCGTACTGACCATAAAGGCCGGGCTGGATCGCTTCGGCGAACGCTTCAAAGCCCTGGATGCCATCCAGTTCAAAACCGCGGAACAGAATGCCCGCATGTTCGGCCAGCTTTTGCTCGATCAGCGGCCGGTTCTGATGAATCCACTCGATGACATCCAGCTGGGGTTCACCCGGCTCCAGCATCAACGGGAATCGCTGCGGTGCTGCCACCAGTGATTCACGCACCCGCGCCGGTCGAGGCTTGGCGAGCGGTGTCACCGAGCGTTTGAGAAACTTGCCCAGCTTATCGGCCTTGGGCCCCGGGACGGTGGCAGGCTTGGCGGCGGCCGCCAAGTTGTCGACTGGCATGCTGATAGCTCCCAATTGAATGTCCTGATCAGCGACGATCTGTTCCAACAGGGCGGTCCAGGCCTGAATCAGGTGCTGAATGTGCTCATGTCCGAACAAGGTTGTGGCGAATTGCCAAGTGCCGCGCAATTGCCCTTCTTCTTCGTCAACGAACAACGCCATGTCGAATTTAGAATGGGTCTCCAACGCCGGCAGCAATTCCACGCTCAACCCCTTTATGGAGCGGGTGCGCACCGGCACGTTGTTCATCACGAACAACACCTGGAGCAAGGGATTCATGCCCTTGTGTCGTGGCACGCCTGAGGCTTCGACAATCTGGTCGAACGGCAAGTCCTGATGCTCCAGGGCGCCAAGCAGGTTGTCCTGGGTTTGCGCCAAAAAGCTTGCGAACGTGGCATCGGCGTCCAAGCGCGAACGCAGGGGCAGCACGTTGACGAAGAAACCGATCAGCCGCTCCAGCTCCGGCTGTTCACGACCCGCCACGTCGGCGCCAACCACCAGATCTTGCGCAGCGCAGAGCCGATGCAATAACACCTGGAAGGACGCCAGCAGCGTGCTGTACAGCGTGACCCCGGCTTCGCTGGACAACCGGCGCAAGGCTCCGGTCAGCCCGGTGGGAAGCTGGAACTGCAGCGCATCGCCGTCATAGGAGGCGGTCTGGCCCCGAGGGCGGGCCAGCGGCAGGTTCAGGCGCCCCTCGTAGCCGCTGAGCCGGTGTTTCCAGTAGTCAGCCTGACGCGCCAGTACGCCCTGCTCTTCCAGCGCCTGCTGCCACAAGGCGAAGTCATGGTACTGAATCTCCAGGGGCGCCAGCGGCATCGGTTCACCCTTGAGGGATGCCTCGTAGACCTGCACCAGTTCGTTGATCAGCAGCCCCATCGACCAGCCATCGGAGATGATGTGATGCATGGCGTACAGCAACACATGTTCGGTCGGCCCCAGGTGCAGGATCCGTCCGCGCAGCAGCGGTGCCTGCTCCAGATCGATCGGGGTGCGGGCATTTTCCAGCGTCGCCTGGGCCACCTGTTCCTGCCGGGCACTGGGCGACAGGCCAGACAGGTCGATCACCGGAAAGTCCAGTCGGACCTCATCGGCAATCAGCGCCACCGGATCCCCTTCTTCGTTTTGGCGATACGCAGTGCGCAATACGTCATGACGGCGTACCACGTCGGCAAAGCTGCTCATCAGACGCTCCACCGACAACTCGCCGCACAGGCGCAGCGCCATGGGCATGCCATACGCCGAAGTGCCGCCGGACAATTGTTCGGCGACCCACAAACGTCGCTGCACCAACGACAGCGGCGCGGAACGGCGTGGCCCATGGGCCTGGAGCCGCACCCCACGGGAATCGCCCGCCCGGACCGGTCCATCGACGGTGCCGGCCATCAGCGCCGCCAGCGCCTTGAGCTGCGGATGATCGAACAGGTCACGCAGGCTCAGCGGATAGCCGGTCAGCTTACGCAAGCGTGAAACGGCCTGGGTCGCCAGCAATGAGTGACCACCGCGCTCGAAGAAGTGGTCGTTGCGACCGACCTGTTCCAGCTCCAGCACCTCTTGCCAAACACCGGCAATCTGTTGCTCCAGCGCCCCTTCCGGCGCCACGAAGCCTTGCTGCGACTGGCTGGCGTCGAACCGAGGCAGCACCTTGCGTTCCAGTTTGCCGTTAGGGCTCACCGGCATGCGCTCAAGCAATACCCAGTGCTGCGGGACCATGTAGTCCGGCAAATGCTGGCTCAAGTGGGCCTTCAATGCCTGCTCGAATTCGTGGCGGATGTCGTCTTCGGCACTCAACAACGCCTGACGCTGTGGCACCACATAGCCCACCAGCACCGCACCGTCCTGGGCGATCACTACGGTTTCGCGGACCTGCGCATGCTCGGCCAGCCGCGCCTCGATCTCCCCCAACTCGATGCGCAGGCCACGGATTTTCACCTGATGGTCCATGCGCCCGGCGTACTCGATGACGCCGTCGGCACGGTAGCGCGCCAAATCGCCGGTCCGGTACAGGCGCGAGCCGTCTCCGAACGGGCTGGTGACGAAGCGCTCAGCCGTCAACGACGGGCGAGCATGGTAACCGCGAGCCAGGCCTTCACCGCCCAAGTACAACTCGCCCGTCACCCCCACCGGCAACGGCGAAAGGTTGTGGTCGAGGATAAACGTACTCAGGTTGGCAATCGGCTGACCGATCGGCACCGCATCGCGGCCCTCGTCCACGCACGTCCAATGGGTCACGTCGATGGCCGCTTCGGTGGGACCGTACAGGTTATACAGACCGGCCGCCGGCAACTTGGCGAACACCTGCAATTGGGCGTCCACCGGCAAGGCTTCACCACTGCAAATAATCCGCGTCAGGCTCCGGCAACTGCCGACTGCGGGATCTTGCATGAACACCTGCAACATCGAAGGCACGAAGTGCAAGGTGGTGATCTGCTGCGTGGTGATCAGCTCGATCAGTTGCTCCGGATCACGGTGGGCACCCGGTGGCGCCATGACCAGGGTCGAACCGGTCAGCAATGGCCAGAAAAACTCCCAGACCGATACGTCGAAACTGAACGGTGTTTTTTGCAGCACACGGTCGCTCGCGTCCAGCTGATAGGCGTCCTGCATCCAGCACAACCGATTGACCAGGGCCGAATGCCGGTTGCCCGCACCCTTGGGTTTGCCGGTGGAACCGGAGGTGTAGATCACATAGGCCAGGTTTTCGCCGCTGAGTTCGACCACCGGATTGGCCTCGCTGCGGCCAGCCAGCCAGTCTCCCGGCTGATCCAGCACCAGGCTGCGCAGGCCCGCCGGCAGCGGTAATTGTTCAAGCAAGTGGCGCTGGGTCAGCAACAAGCCAATGCCGCTGTCTTCGAACATATAGGCCAGGCGATCCTGTGGATACTCAGGGTCCAGCGGTACGTAGGCGCCACCGGCCTTGAGGATCGCCAGCAGGCCGACCACCATTTCCACCGAACGCTCCACGGCGATACCCACCAACACATCCGGCCCGATGCCTTGCTCCATCAGTACATGGGCCAGTTGGTTGGCCTGGGCATTGAGGGCCGCATAGCTCAGCCGGTGCCCGGCAAATACCAGGGCACACGCATCAGGCGTCTTGACCACCTGCGCTTCAATCAGTCGCTGCACGCTGCAATCGTGCGGGTACGGCGTCGCGGTGGCGTTCCAAGCCTGCTGAACCCGTTGCTGTCCTGCATCGAGCAACGACAGTTGCCCCACCGAGCGCTCGCCGCCGAGCACCATCTGCTCCAGCAGATAACGCAGGGACTGGCCGATACCGACAATGTCGTCTGGCGCGAAGCTGGCGTGGTTGTAGCTCAAGAGCAACGACAGCGTGTCACCCAGGTTCACCGCCAGGGTCAGTGGATAGTTGGTTTGTTCATGATTGGCGACTTCACCGAAGCGCAACGTGTCCGGGGCGCCCTGCTGCAACGCCTGGGACACCGGATAGTTCTCGAACACCAGCAACGTGTCGAACAGCGCCGCACCGCCCTGCCCGGCCCAGCGCTGGATGTCGAACAGCGGCGTGTGTTCGTGCTCGCGCAGGCTCAGGTTCCGCCCCTGGACCTCTTGCAACCACTGGCCGATGCTCTGCTCCGCCCGCGGGCTGCCAACCAGCGGCAAGGTGTTGATGAACAGACCGATCTGTTGCTCCACGCCGGGAATATGCGCGGGACGTCCGGCCACGGTGGCGCCAAAGGCAACCACTGACTGCCCGGTGCAACGTTGCAGCAATAGCTGCCAGGCCGCTTGCACCAGTGTGTTGACCGTCACTTTCTGCTCGCGGGCAAAGGCATGCAGCCGGGCCGTGGCATGGGTATCGAGCACCTGCTCATATTCGCCGTGGCCGTCGCTTGCCTCGCCGCGATGGTCCCGGGCAAAGGCCCCCGCAAGGTGGGTCGGCTCGTCCAGTTCGGCCAGTTGTGCCGTCCAGAATTGCTCGCTGGCCTGTGGGTCCTGAAACGACAACCAGTCGATGTAGTCCCGATAACGTCCAGACGGTCGGGCCGGTGCCTGGCCGCTGTAGCGCTGCAACACTTCCCCCAGCAACTGCGAGTTGCTCCAGCCGTCCATCAGGATGTGATGGCTGGTGTAGATCAGGTGATAGCGGTCCTCTGCCACGCGCACCACCAGCAAGCGCAACAGCGGCGCCGCATCCAGCTCGAAACCCTGCTGGCGCTGCGCCAACGCCAGGGCGTCCAGGTTCTGGGATGGATTCGCTGCGGCGCCTCCATCGTGGAACAGGAATGCAACCTCCATCTGCTTGTGTACAACCTGCAGCGCCCGCTTGAAATCACCGTCCCAGACGAAACTGCTGCGCAGCACTTCATGGGTGTCCATGGCCGCCTGCCAGGCCTGGCGGAAGCGCTCGACGTCCAAGCCTGCGACATCAACACGCAGTTGATTGATGTAATTGCCGGCCTGCTGCTCATACAGCGTATGGAACAGCATGCCTTGCTGCATGGGCGACAACGGATAGATGTCTTCGATCTGCCGCGCAGCCAGCGGCAACGTGTCCAGCTGGGCCTGGGTCAACCCGGCCAGCGGGAAGTCCGACGGTGTGAAGCCCTGATGCCGGGTCTGGCAGCAGTGCTCGATCAACGCCTGCAGCTCCTGAGCGTAATCCAGGGCCAGCGCCTGGATCGTCGACTCATCGAACATCTGCGTGCTGAATGTCCAGTCGATGCTCAATTCGCCCGCGTAGACGCTGCCATTGAGCGTCAGCCAATTGTCCAGCGGCGCCAGCGGGCTCTGTGGCGCGCCCGCCGGTTCGCCAGCCGGAACAAACAGCCCAGCGGCGTCATCAGCAAATCCGCTGTCGAACTGGCCCAGATAGTTGAAGGTGATGCGTGGCACCGGCAACGCCTGCAGGGCACGCCGCGTCGACTCATCACCCAGGTAGCGCAGCACGGCGAATCCGAGGCCCTTGTCGGGTATCGCGCGCAATTGTTCCTTGATGGCCTTGATCGAATCCTCGGTGGTCGCGGCCGGTGTCAACCGGACCGGAAACAGACTGGTGAACCAGCCGACGCTGCGGCTCAAATCCAGGTCGTCGAACAGAACCTCGCGGCCATGGCCCTCCAACTGAATCAAGGTCGAGGCCTCCCCGGTCCAGCGACCGATCACCTGGGCCAGGGCCGTCAGGAGCAGATCGTTGACCTGGGTGCGATAGGCCGCTGGCGCTTGCTGCAAGAGTTGGCGGGTCTGGTTTTTATCCAGCCGCGTCTGGACCTGCGCCCCATGGCACCTGCGCAGTTCGCCCTGCGGCCGGTCACAGGGCAAATCGCCGTTAGCACCCTCAAGTTGCCCTTGCCAGTACGCCATCTGGGTTTGGAACGCTGCACTGCCCGCATGGGTTTTCAAGCGTTGCGCCCAGGCCTGTGTGGCAGTGGTTTTGGCCGGCAGTTTCGGCGCCTGGCCGGCCTGCAATTGTTCATAAGCCTGTTGCAGGTCTTCCAGCAGAATGCGCCAGGACACCCCGTCCACCACCAGGTGATGGATCACCAGCAACAGCCGTTGGCTGCCATCGGCCAGGTTCGCCAGGACACCGCGCAACAACGCGCCGCTTTCCAGGTCCAGGCTGCGCTGGGCTTGTTCGGCCAAGCGTTCCAGCGCCGGGGCATCTGCCACCTCAGCCGTCCACAACAGCGGTGAGCGACGCCAGGTCGCCTGCTGTTCGGCGAGTGTTTGATGGCGAGCGGTCCAGGCGTCGTCCTCACGCCTGAAGGCCAGGCGCAAGGCATCGTGATGGGCAACCAATGCCTGCAACGCCTGCTCCAGATGCCCGGCGTGTAAAGGCCGCAACCCCTTGAGCAGCACCGACTGGTTCCAGTGATGAGGCTCGGCCATAGGCTGATCGAAAAACCATTGCTGGAACGGCAGCAGCAGCGTCTCTCCCGTCACCGGCCCCTGATCGATAGCCAGCCCGCTGTCACCCAAGGTCGCCACGCTGGCCAGACCCTGGATGGTCTGATGTATGAACAGATCCTTGGGGCTGAAATGGATGCCTGACTGACGGGCCCGGCTGACCATCTGGATGGAGACAATCGAATCGCCACCCAGCTCGAAGAAGTTGTCGCTGAGCCCCACTTGCCCGCGCCCGAGCACGCTTTGCCAGATACCGGCCAACGCCTGTTCGATGGCGGTGACCGGTGCGATGTAAGCCTTGGGGTTGGCGGTGATATCGGCCTTGGGCAGCGCCTTGCGCTCCAGTTTGCCGTTGGGGCTGACGGGCATTTTTTCCAGCCACAACCAGTGCTGCGGCACCATGTAGTCGGGCAAGGCCTGGCTCAAATGCTCCTTGAGATGACCTTGCAGTGTCTGGCGAACGATGTCTTCGGCGGCCAGCAACTCGGCGCGCGCCGGCACCACGTAGGCCACCAGCAAGCTCCCGTCCTGAGCGATGACAACGGCTTCGCGCACGTCGTCGTGCTCGGCCAGGCGCGCTTCAATTTCACCCAACTCGATGCGCAGGCCACGGATCTTCACCTGATGATCCATCCGCCCGGCGTATTCGATCACGCCATCGGCGCGGTAGCGCGCCAGGTCGCCGGTGCGATACAGGCGCTGACCATTGCCGAAGGGGCCGGTCACGAACCGCTCGGCCGTCAGCGCCGGACGTCGATGGTAACCACGGGCCAGGCCCTCGCCCGCCAGGTACAGCTCGCCGATCACCCCTACTGGCACCGGTGACAGTTCATCATCGAGGATGCAGGTGCCGAGGTTGGCAATCGGTTGACCGATCGGCACGCTGTCGCGCCCCTCCTCGACACAGGTCCAATGGGTCACGTCGATGGCCGCCTCGGTCGGACCGTAGAGATTGTACAGGCCGGCGTTCGGCAGTTTGGCGAACACCTGCTGCTGCGCATCCACCGGCAAGGCTTCGCCGCTGCACACGATGCGTTTCAGGCTGGTGCATTCGGCCACGTGTGGGTCTTGCAGGAAAGCCTGCAACATCGACGGCACGAAGTGCAGCGTGGTGATGCGCTGCGCGGTGATCAGTTCGATCAGTTGCGTCGGGTCGCGATGAGCGCCCGGCGCGGCCACCACCAGCGTCGAGCCGGTCAGCAGCGGCCAGAAAAACTCCCAGACCGACACGTCGAAACTGAACGGCGTTTTTTGCAGCACGCTGTCGTCCGCGTCCAGCCGATACGCGTCCTGCATCCAGCACAGCCGGTTGACCAACGCCGAATGACGGTTACCCGCGCCCTTGGGCTTGCCGGTGGAACCCGAGGTGTAGATCACATACGCCAGGTTTTCGCCGTCGAGTCTGACGTGCGGATTGGCGTCGCGGCCTGCTTGCAGCCCGTCATCGGGCAGATCCAGCACCAGGCTGCGCAGCCCCGGCGGGATCGGCAATTGTTCGAGCAAGTGGCTTTGGGTCAGCAGCAAACCGATACCGCTGTCTTCGAACATATAGGCCAGGCGCTCCTGCGGATATTCCGGGTCCAGCGGCACGTAGGCACCGCCGGCCTTGAGAATCGCCAACAGCCCCAGCACCATTTCCACGGAACGTTCCACGGCAATGCCCACCAGCACATCCGGACCGACACCCTGCTCGATCAGCCGGTGAGCCAGGCGATTGGCCCGGGCGTTGAGCTGGGCATACGTCAGGCGTTGCTCGCCGAAAACCAGCGCCGGGGCGTCCGGGGTTCGCCGCACCTGCTCTTCGATCAACCCATGCACACTGCGATCGAGGGGGTATTGCGCCGTCGTCGCGTTCCAGTCGAGCAGCATCCGCCGCCGTTCGTCAGCGTCCAGTAGCGCCCACTGCGCAACGGGCCGATGCAGGTCCTGCACCAGGCCTTGCAACAGGTTGAGCCAGTGCCGGCCCATGCGCTCGATGGTGGCCGGCTCGAACAGATCCGTGGCGTAGGTCAGGGCGGCGTGCAGGCCTTGCGGGCTATCGCTGGTATCCAGGCTCAGGTCGAATTGTGCGGTGCGCTGTTCCCAGCCAAGCGGTTCGACCGCCAGGCCTGGCAAGGCATTGGCCAGTGCCGCACCGGTTTCGTTGCGGTGGTTGAACATGGCCTGGAACAACGGGCTGTGGCTCAGGTTGCGCTGCGGTTGCAAGGCATCGACCAATTGCTCGAACGGCAGGTCCTGATGCATCTGCGCCGCCATGGCTGTCTGCTTGAGTTGTTGCAGCAAATCCGCACCGGTCAGATCACGGTGGAATTCGGCCCGCAGCACCTGGGTATTGACGAAGAAACCGATCAACCGCTCGGTTTCCAGGCGATGACGGTTGGCAATCGGCACCCCGACGCGGATGTCGGCCTGACCGCTGTAGCGATGTAGCAGCGCCTGGAAAGAACCGAGCAACAGCACGAACAGCGTGACGTTTTCCCGTCGGGCCAGGGCTTTGAGGGCGTCGCTCAGCGAGCGATCCAGCACAATCGGCAAACGCGCGCCGCGCAGGCTTTGCTGCGCCGGGCGCGGATGGTCCGTGGGCAGCTCCAACAGCGGTTGCTCGCTGCCCAGTTGCCCGGTCCAGTAGGCCAGTTGTCGCTCCCGTTCGCCGGCGGCCATCCATTGTCGCTGCCAGACGGCATAGTCGGCGTATTGCACCGCCAGAGGCGGCAACTGCGCAGGCTGTTCCTGAATGAACGCCGAATACAGACTCATCAGGTCGTCGACCATCACCTGCAACGACCAGGCGTCGGCAACGATGTGATGCACGGTCAGGACCAGAATGTGCTCCTGCTCGCTCAACTCAAGCAGCGCCACGCGCAACAGCGCCTCGCTCAGCAGATCGAACGGGCGTTGCGTCTGCTGCTCGAGGAACGCCTGAATACTGGCCTCGTCAGCCACTGCCAGGCGTTGCTCGACGAAGTGGACCTGCCCCTGTGGGCGAATCACCTGGCAGGTGCGGCCATCGTCCTCCACGAACTCCGTGCGCAGGCTTTCGTGACGTTGCAGCAGCGCTTCAAAACTCTGGCGCAGGGCGATTTTGTCCAGCGCACCGCGCATCCGCAGCGCGGTCGGAATATTGTAGGCGGCGCTGTCGGGGTCCATTTTCCACAGGAACCACTGGCGTTCCTGGGCAAACGACAGCGGCAGCGGTGCGTCACGCGACACCGGCACCATCGCAGGCGCCTGCTCGCCTTGGCCGGCGTCGAGAGCATTGACGAAGTCCTGCAATGTGCTGTGTTCGAACAGGCTGCGCAGCGGCACTTCGATAGCCAACGTTCGACGGACCCGAGACACCACCTGGGTGACCAGCAGCGAGTGCCCGCCCAATTCGAAGAAGTTGTCCTCCAGCCCTACCCGCTCAAGCTTGAGCACCTCCTGCCAGATCGCCGCCACCTGTTGCTCACGCTGACTGCGGGGCGCCACGAAAAGCCGCTGCACATCGCCCACATCGGGCGCCGGCAACGCCTTGCGATCGACCTTGCCATTGGGCGTCAGCGGCAGTTGTGCCAGGAACACCAGGTGCGCCGGAACCATGTACTCGGGCAATTGCGCCTTGAGCGCGGCCTTGAGCGAAGCGCGTAACGAAGCCTCGTCCGCTGCTTCACCGATCGCGGGCACCACGTAACCCACCAGTTGCGCACCGGTCGGGGCCTCATGGGCCACCACCACGGTTTCCCGCACAGTGTCCTGGGCCAGCAATGCGGCTTCGATTTCACCCAGCTCGATACGCAAGCCGCGAATCTTGACCTGATGGTCGATGCGTCCGATGTACTCGACCACGCCTTCGGCCCGATAACGGGTCAGGTCGCCGGTGCGGTACAGCCGCTCGCCACAGGTGGAGAACGGGTCCGGCACAAACCGTTCGGCGGTCAACGCCGGACGTTGAAAGTAGCCGCGGGCCAGCCCGTCGCCGCCGATCAGCAACTCACCCGGGGCGCCCGGAGGGTTGAGCGTCAGGTCACTGCCTACGATGTACAGGGCGGTGTTGTCCAGCGGCTTGCCCAGGAACGGACGGCTGTTTTCCAGACTCAGCGGATGCACCGCCGACCAGATCGTGGTTTCGGTCGGGCCATAGAGATTCCAGACCTTCGGCGAAAGCGCCAGCAGTCGTTGCGCCAACTCCAGGGGCAACGCCTCGCCGCCGCAGAGGAACGTGCGACCGGCCAGCACCGCCGAGTGCTCATGATCCAGCAACATGCGCCAGCTCGAAGGTGTGGCTTGCAGCACGCTCACATCGTGACGCTCGATCAGCGCCAGCACCGCTTGTGGATCCTGATGCACGTCCTGGCCGGTCAGCACCACGCTGGCCCCGGCCGACAACGGCCCGTAGATTTCCAGGCCAAAAATGTCGAAGGAAAACGTCGTCAGCGACAGCATGCGATCGCTGGCCGTGATGCCTGGCCGGGCGATCATGCTGGTGACGAAGTTGCTCAGCGCGCCATGGCGGACCATGACGCCCTTGGGTTTACCGGTGGAACCGGAGGTGTAGATGACGTAGGCCAGGTGCTCGGTGGTCAATGGCACCGCCGGGCATGTGGACGGTGCGGCCTGCCACGCGGCGTCCGGCTGGTCCAGCAACAGGGTGCGCAGGGTCGCCGGGATCGGCAGTTGAGCCTGCAAGCGGGCCTGGGTCAGCAGCAACTCGATGCCGCTGTCCTGGATCATGTAGGCCAGGCGGTCCTCGGGGTACGCCGGGTCCAGCGGCACATAAGCGCCGCCGGCCTTGAGAATCGCCAGCAGGCCGACAAGCATCTCGGCGCTGCGCTGCACCGCGATGCCCACCGGCTGGTCCGGCGTCACGCCCAGGCCGATCAAGCGCTGGGCGAGTTGGTTGGCGCGGGCCTCCAGTTGCCCGTAGCTCAAGGTCTGTCCATCAATGCTCAGCGCCAGTGCATCAGGCGTTATCCGCGCCTGTTCGGCGATGCGCTGGTGCACGCACAGGGCGTCGCTGCCATGGTCGACCACGCGGTGCCAGTCTTGCTGTGTGCGGCGCTGCTGGGCGGTGTCGAGCAGCGGCAACTCACCGATGCGCTGCTGCGGCGCATCGACGATGCCCTGCAACAGGTTCTGCCAGTGGCGGGCCAGGCGTTCGATGGTGTGGGGTTCGAACAGGTCGGTGGCATAAGTCAGCTCCGCCGCGACACCCTGCCCGGTTTCATAAGTGCCCAGGGTCAGATCGAACTGAGCGGTGCGCCCTTCCCACACCAGGTCTTCGACGCTCAAGTGCGGCAGTTGCAGTTGCCGATCCTGGGTGTCGCTGGCGGTCTGGTGGTTGAACATGACCTGGAAGATCGGACTGTGGCTGAGGCTGCGCTCAGGTTGCAGGGCCTCGATCAACTGCTCGAACGGCAAGTCCTGATGAGCCTGGGCCGCCATGGCCGACTGCTTGACCTGCGCGAGCAAACGGTCGAACGGCAGTTGTCCATCCACGTGGGCGTTGAGCACCTGAGTGTTGACGAAAAAGCCGATCAGGCCCTCGGTCTCGACCCGATTGCGGTTAGCCACCGGCACGCCGACGCGGATCTGCGGCTGGCCGCTGTAGCGATGCAGCAAGGCCTGGAACGAGGCCAGCAAGACCATGAACAGACTGGCGCCTTCGCGCTGGGCCAACTGTTTGAGCGCCGCGCCCAGTTCCGGCGGCAGGTTCAGGTCCAGGCGCGCACCGCGAAAACTCTGCACGGGCGGGCGCGGATGATCGAGGGGCAACTCCAATACCGGTTGTTCGTCGCCCAGGGTCTGCACCCAATAGGCCAACTGCCGCTCACGCTCACCGGCCTCGAGCCAGTGACGCTGCCAGATCGCATAGTCGGCGTATTGCACGCTCAGCGCTGGCAACGCCAACGGCTGGCCGGCGGTGTCGGCCGCGTAGTGACGCACCAACTCATCCACCAGCACCTGCATCGACCAGCCATCGGCAATGATGTGGTGCTGGATCAGCGCCAGCACGTGGTCGTCCTCGGCGATTTTCAACAGCGAAACCCGCAGCAACGGCCCCTGGCGCAAATCGAACGGGCGTGCGGTTTCAGCCTCGACGAACGCCTTGATGGCGTCGTCCTCGCTGGCCGACGGAGCGGCGGGCAAGGCCTGCACGGCGATGCCCAGGGACATATGCTGGTGGATAACCTGCACGGTTTGCTCGCCGTTCTCGCCGAAGGTGGTGCGCAAGCTTTCGTGGCGCTCGAGCAGTGCGTTGAAACTGCGCTCCAGGGCCGGCACGTCCAACTGCCCTTTGAGGCGCAGGGCACTGGGGATGTGGTAAGCCGAGCTGTGGGGATCCATTTGCCAGAGGAACCATTGACGTTCCTGGGCGTAGGAGAGCGGGATGTGTTCGAACCCGAGACGGACCTGGGGAATCGGCAGATTGGCCGGCGAGACGCCCTCTTCGAGCATTTTCTCCAGGTACAGCTTACGTTTGTCCAGCGGCAGAGTGATAAAGCGCTTGGCAATCGTCAAAGCAACACTCTTGTCCATCAGACTTCCTCCATTTCATCAAGCAGGGCTTGCAGCTTGCTGAGTTTCCGTTCATTGATTGGCGCATCCCCGGTGTCCAGTTGCGCGACAAAATCCCTCAGCACGGGGTGCTGAAAAATCAGTTGCGGGGTCAGGGTCAACCCCAGTTCGAGCGCCATGCGCGAGACGGCATTGACCGCCAGCAGCGAATGGCCGCCCAGCTCGAAAAAGTGATCGTTCAGGCCCACGCGCTGCACCGTGAGCACCTGTGCCCAGATCGCCGCGACCTGCTGCTCAAGCTCAGTGACCGGAGCGACATAACCGGCCTGCAACCAGCCAGTGTCCACAGCCGGCAGGGCCTTGCGGTCGAGCTTGCCGTTGGGGGTCAGCGGCAAGTGATCGAGGAACAGCAGATGGGTCGGGATCATGTAGTCGGGCAGGTGGTCCTTGAGCCTGGCCTTGAGTTCATCGCGCAGTGCGCGTTGCTCCTCGGTGTCATCCAGATTCAGGGACGGAGCGACCACGTAGGCCACCAGTTGCTGGCCGCCCGACACGTCCTGGGCCAGCACCGCCACTTCACGCACCTGGGGCTGTTGCAGCAGCCGTGCTTCGATTTCTCCCAACTCGATGCGGAAGCCGCGGATCTTCACCTGATGGTCGATGCGGCCCTGATACTCGAGCACGCCATCGGCGCGATAACGGCTCAGGTCACCCGTGCGGTACAGACGTTCGCCGTTTGTGGAAAACGGGCTGGGCACGTACTTCTCGGCCGTCATCGCGGCACGGCCGAGGTAGCCACGGGTGATGCCCGCGCCGCTCAGGTACAGCTCGGCCGACACACCCTGGGGCACCGCTTGCAGGTCGGCGTCGAGCAGGTAACTGGCGGTGTGCTTGACGGGCCGGCCGATGTTCGCCGTGCCGCCGGCAGTGCGGCGGGTCCAGGTGGAATAAGTGGTGTCTTCCGAGGGCCCGTAAAGGTCGTAGACGTGCTCAATGCCGCTCTCACAGTACAGAGAGTCCACCAGGCTTTGCTTCAGCGGTTCCCCGGCCAGGTTGATGATGCGCACGCTGGCCGGAATCTCGCCGCTGCGCTGCAACGCGGCGATGGCCGAGGGCACGCTGTTGATCAGCCGTACTTGATCGCGGGCCGGCAGTTGCGGCAGCTCCAGGGCGTTGCGGGCGATGATCAGCGAACCGCCGTTGGCCAGGGTCACGAACAGCTCCCACACCGACAAGTCGAAGCACACCGAGGTCGAAGCGAGCACGCCCTGAATGTCATCGCGACTGTAGACCGATCTGGACCAGTCGATCAGCGCCAGCACGTTGCGATGGGCAATCGCCACGCCCTTGGGCTGGCCGGTGGAGCCGGAGGTGTAGATCACGTAGGCGAGGTTGTCGGGCGTCACGGTTGTGTGGGGTGCGCTCAATGGGTAGTGCGCCAGGTCGAGCTGATCCAGCATGAGCACGGCGGTTTCGGCCGGTACGCTCAGCGTTGCCGCCACCGATTGTTCAGTCAGCAATACCCGCGCGCGGCTGTCGTCGAGCATGTAGGCCACGCGCTCGGCCGGGTAATCCGGGTCCAGCGGCACGTAGGCGCCACCGGCCTTGAGCACCGCCAGCAGGGCAATCAGCATGTGCTCGGAGCGCGGCATCGCCACGCCCACACGCACTTCCGGGCCCACGCCCATTTCGATGAGCTGGTGAGCCAGGCGATTGGCGCGGCCATCGACTTCGCTGTAGCTCAGTCGGGTATTGGCGAAGGTCACCGCCAGGGCATCCGGTGTGGCCTCGGCCTGGCGAGCAATCATCTGGTGAATGCACAGCGCTTGTTCGAAGGGCGCATCAACCGGGTTCCAATCGTGGGTCAGGCGCTGATGCTCATCGAACTCCAGCATCGACAGTTCACCCAGACAGCGCTCGCCATGAGCGGTCATCTGGCCCAACAACTGGGCCAGATGGGTCGCCAATCGCGTCACTGTGGCGGGTTCGAAACTGGCCCGCTGGTAGCTCATGTGCACCGACAACTGCCGATCCAGGCCCACCAACAGCGTCAACGGGTAGTTGGTCTGCTCTTGGGTGGCCGCCGGACCAAAGCGCAGGCCATCCGGCGCGCCTTGCTCCAGGGCCTGGGCAATCGGGTAGTTCTCGAACACCAGCAAACTGTCGAACAGCGCTTCACCGCCCTGCCCGGCCCAGCGCTGGATATCCAGCAACGCGGTGTGCTCGAACTCGCGCAGCGCCAGGTTCTGTGCTTGTACCGCTTGCAGCCAACTGTCCAGGGACTGCTCGGCCCGAGGGCTGGCGATCACCGGCAGGGTGTTGATGAACAGGCCGATCTGCTGCTCGATACCGGGCAAGTCCGCCGGACGACCGGCCACCGTCGCGCCGAAGGCCACGGTGTCTTTGCCGGTGTAACGCTGCAACAGCAGCAGCCACGCGGCCTGCACCAGCGTGTTGACGGTGACTTTCGAGGCACGGGCGAAAGCTTCCAGACGGCGGGTCAGCGTCTCGTCCAGGACCTGCACGTGATCGCCGTAGCCCGTGTCGGCCTCCCCGGACTGCGCAACGGCGTCGGCCAGCCGCGTCGGGGCCTCCAAACGTTGCAGCGCGGGCTTCCAGAACGCTTCGCTGGCGGCACCATCCTGGCGTTGCAGCCAGGCGATGTAGTCGCGGTAACGACTGCCGTGAACCGAGACGCTCTGGCCGCTGTAGCGCTGCAACACTTCCCCCAGCAACTGGGAATTGCTCCAGCCGTCCATCAGGATGTGATGATGGGTGTAGATCAACTGATAGCGCTGCTCATCGAGCCGCACGATCAGCAGCCGCAACAGGGCCGGCGCGCTCAGGTCCAGCTGCCGACGCTCGGCTTCGGCCAGGGCCTGCAAGGTTTCATCGGGCTGCGCATCGCCCCGCAAATCATGCAAGCGGTAAGGCAAGTCCAATTGCTTGCTGACGATCTGCACCGGATCTGGCAGGTCACCCTGCCAGACAAACCGTGTGCGCAGGATGTCATGGGCGTCCACCGCCGCCTGCCAGGCTTGACGGAAACGTTGCGGCTCCAGGCCTTCAACGTCCAGGCGCAATTGGTTGATGTAGTCGCCCGTGGCGTCGCCGTAGACGCTATGGAACAGCATCCCTTGTTGCATCGGCGACAGTGGATACAGGTCAGCGATCTGCGCCGTCGCCACCGGCAAATCATCGAGTTGCTGCTGGTTCAGGCGGGCCAGGGGGAAGTCCGACGGCGTCACGCCGCCATGCTCGCCGTGGCAGCAATGTTCGATCAAGCCTTGCAGCTCGCGGGCGTAATCGTCGGCCAGGGTCTGGACGGTGGCTTCGTTGAACTGCTCGCGGCTGAAGGTCCAGCCCAGGTTCAGTTCGCCGCCAAACACTTGGCCGTTCAGCGCCAGGACGTTGGACAGCGGAGCCTGGGCGTTCAATTCATCGCCGGCGCCTTCGCTGGCCGGCACGAACAAGGCACCTTGCGCTTCGCTGAAGCTGGCATCGAACTGCCCCAGGTAATTGAAGGTCAGCTGCGGTACCGGCAGCCGGGCAAGGATCGCCTGCGTCGGGTTATCCGCCAGATGAGCCAAGGCACCGAAACCCAGGCCTTTGTTGGGGATCGAGCGCAACTGCTCCTTGATCTGCTTGAGAGAGCTCCCCAGGTCCATCGACGGCGTCAGTCTGGCCGGGTACAGGCTGGTGAACCAACCAACGGTGCGGGTCAGGTCCACGTCATCGAACAACGCTTCGCGGCCATGGCCTTCGAGCTGGATCAACGCGCTGTCGGTGCCGGTCCAGCGCACAATGACCCGGGCCAAAGCGGTGAGCAGCAGATCATTGACCTGGGTGCGATAGGCCTTGGGCGCGTCTTGCAGCAATTGGCGAGTCAATGGAGCATCGAGCCGGGTGCGTACCGTCAGCGCGAGGTGGTTGTGCTGGCCGCCCTGGGGATTGTCCATCGGCAACCGCCCATCGACACCCTCCAGCCGGGTCTGCCAGTAGGCCAGTTCTTCCTGCAACGACGCGCTGCGGGCATAACCTTGCAAACGTTCGGCCCAGACCTGTGCCGAGGTGGTTTTCGCCGGCAACTGCAGCATCCCGCCGTCGGCCAGTTGCCGGTAGGCGCTTTGCAGATCGTCGAACAGAATCCGCCACGACACGCCATCCACCACCAGGTGATGGATCACCAGCAACAGCCGCTGACTGCCATCGGCCAACGTCGCCAGCACCGCCCGCAGCAGCGGCCCGTCTTGCAGGTCCAGGCTGCGTTGCGCGCGGTTGGCAATGTTTTCCAGCGCCTGGGCGTCAGGCACGTCCACCGCCCAAAGCAGCTCTGCGCAGTGGCTGGTCGGGGACCGGTAAGTGGCCTGCCAGCCCTCGCTGCGTTCGCTGAAGCTCAAGCGCAGGCCATCGTGATGCACCACCAGCGCGCTCAAGGCTTGCGCCAGCACGCGGGCATCCAGAGCATGCGTGGGTTTGAGCATCACCGCCTGGTTCCAGTGCTGACGCTCAGGGATCGCCTGCCCGAAGAACAGCCGTTGCACCGGCAACAGGGTCAGCGTACCGCTCACCGGCCCTTGATCGATGACGTGCGTGGTTTCACCCGAACGCGCCACCACCGCCAACGCTTCGATGGTCTGGTGCTGGAACAAGTCTTTGGGGGTGAAGTGAATACCGGCCTGACGGGCGCGGCTGACCACCTGGATCGAGACGATGGAATCGCCCCCCAGTTCGAAGAAGTTATCCCGCAGGCCGACTTGGCCGAGCTTGAGCACGTCCTGCCAGATGGACGCCAGTTGCTGCTCCAGGGTGCTGCGCGGTGCCACGTAGCGTTGCTGCAATTGACTGACGTCAGGCTTGGGCAGGTTCTTGCGGTCGAGCTTGCCGTTGGGGGTCAGTGGCAGGCGTTCGAGCAGCAGCAGATAGGCCGGGACCATGTGCGCCGGCAGGGTAGCCTTGAGTTGATCGCGCAGGTGCTCGGTGAAATCGGCACGCGGGGCCATTGATTCATCGGCCACCACATAAGCCACCAGACGCTTGCCGCTGCCGGCGCTGCCTTCCTGGGCGACCACCACCGCTTCACGCACGCCCTCGAGGGCTTGCAGGCTGGCTTCGACCTCTCCCAGTTCGATACGGAAACCACGAATCTTCACCTGGTTGTCGATGCGGTCCAGGTAATCGAACGTGCCGTCGGCGCGCTGGCGCACCAGGTCGCCGGTGCGGTACAGCAAGCCACCACCAGCACTGAACGGGTCGGCGATAAACCGCTCGGCCGTCAAGCCTGGACGGTTGAGGTAACCACGAGCCAGACCGCTGCCGCCCAGGTACAGCTCACCGGCCATGCCTTGGGGCAGCAGGTTCAGGTCGGCGTCCAGCACGTAAGCGCTGCGGTCGCCGATGCGGCTGCCGATGGGCGCATACGCGGCGCCGCACACCTCATCACGACCCGCTTTCCAGATCAGCGGCGTGACCACGGTTTCGGTCGGGCCGTAGCCGTTGATGATGAAATCTGGATTCAGGGCGCGCTTGACCCGTTCGAAACTGGCGTTGGCCACCGCATCGCCACCAAAGCAATAGATCCGCACCTTCGGCGGGTTGCCTTCGCGCTCGGCGTGTTCGGCCAGTTGTTGCAGGTACACCGGCGGGAACGCCACCACCGTCACAGCGTGCTCGCGCAGGGCGTTGTAGGTTTGTTCCGGGGTCCACAGGCTGTCATCGCGAATCAGCAAGGAGGCACCGTGGGTCAGGCTGGTGAGCCAGCGCTCATGGGCACCGTCGAAAGCGAAGGACATGAAATGGAATTCGCAATCGCTGCTGTGCATTTCATAGCGCTCGCCGATGGCCTGGCAGTGCATCGCCAGCGGACCATGGGCCACACTCACACCCTTGGGATTTCCGGTGGAACCGGAGGTGTAGATCACATAGGCGAGGTTTTGCGGGTCGATCTGGACGGACGGTGCGCTCAGCGGTTGCAGGCTCAGGTCCAGGCGATCGAGCTCCAGCACCTGGGCGGCGCCTTCCAACGGCAACTGCGCCGACACCCGGGAGTCGGTGAGCAACAACGCCAACCCTGAATCCTCGATCAGGTACGCCAGGCGTTCACGGGGATAGCCGGTGTCCAGCGGCACATAAGCACCGCCCGCCTTGAGCACCGCCAGCAGCGCGACAATCACCCCTTCGCTGCGCGGCAAGGCCACGCCGACCCGGGTTTCCGGGCCCACACCATGGGCCATCAGTGCGTGGGCCAATTGGTTCGCCCGCCGCTCGATGTCGCCATAACTGAAACGCTGACCGTCAAAGATCACCGCCGTGCTGTGTGGGTTTAGCGCTGCCAGATGGGCGAAGCGCTGGTGTACGGCAATGTCGGTCGGGTATGGCTGCGGATGGTTGGCCGCCTGTTGCCGAGCCTGCTCCTCGGCGCCGGCCAAGGCGATTTCCCCCAGGTTGCGCAGCGCCGATTCGGCGAAGCGTTCCAGCAGTTGCAACAGGTGCTCGCTGATGCCGGCGATGGCCGCCGGGCTGAAATGCGCCCGGTCGAAGCTGTAGTGCAGCGCCAGGCTCTGGCCAATGGTCACCGCAACACTCAACGGGTAATGGGTTTGCTCCTGGTGAGTGACCTCACCGAACACCACGCCCTGCCCGGCGCCTTCTTGCAGGGCCTGGGCGATGGGGTAGTTTTCGAACACCAGGATGTTGTCGAACAGCGCTTCGCCGCCCTGCCCGGCCCAGCGCTGGATGTCGGCCAACGGCGTGTGCTCGAAATCCCGCAGGCTGAGGTTCTGCGCCTGCACCGCTTGCAGCCAGGCGCCGACCGACTGATCCGGGCGCGGCGCGGCGATCACCGGCAACGTGTTGATGAACAGGCCGACCTGTTGCTCGATGCCCGGCAAGTCCGCCGGACGCCCGGCCACAGTGGCACCAAAGGCCACACAGTCGTGACCGGTATAGCGTTGCAGCAACAACAGCCACGCCGCTTGCACCAGGGTATTGAGGGTGACTTTCTGCTGGCGGGCAAACTGTTCCAGGGCCTGGGTGCGCGGGACGTCCAGGGTCTGGAAGTGATCGCCATGACCGCTGTGGATTTCGCTGGCGGACATCACTCGCGCCAAGCGGGTTGGCTCCTGCAAAGTCGCCAGTTGAGCGCTCCAGAACGCCTCGCTCAATTGCCCGTCCTGACGTTGCAGCCAGGCGATGTAATCGCGATAGCGCCCGACGGCGCTGGCCGACGTGCGACCGCTGTAGCGTTGCATCACCTCACCGAGCAGCTGCGAATTGCTCCAGCCGTCCATCAAGATGTGGTGATAGGTGTAGATCAAATGCCATTGCCCGGCGCCGGTCTGCACCAGCACCAGGCGCAACAGCGGCGCCTGGCTCAGATCGAAACCTTGCGCGCGCTCGCTATCGGCCAGCGCGGCAAGGGCCTGCGACAGGTCGCTACGCTCGCGCCAGTCCAGTACCATGAATGGCAATTGCACCTTCTTGTGGACGATCTGCAGCGGCTGCTGCAATTGCCCCTGCCAGACGAAGCCGCTGCGCAGGATGTCCTGCGCATCGACGGTGGCTTGCCAAGCGGCGCGGAAACGCTCGGTGTCCAGGCCTTGTACGTCCACCCGCAACTGGTTGACGTACTCACCGGCGGCCTGCTCGTAGAGGGTGTGGAACAACAGCCCCTGTTGCATCGGCGACAGTGGATAGAGATCGTCAAGCTGGCCGGCCGGCACCGGTAGCTCGTCGAGTTGCGCCTGAGTGACAGACGCCATCGGGAAATCCGACGGTGTGGCTTGCGGCGTGACCAGGTTGGCGCAATGTTCGATCAGCGCCTTGAGCTCCATGGCGTATCGATCGACCAGTTGCTGCACGGTCGCGTGGTCGAACATCTCACGGCTGAAACCCCAGCTCATCGCCAGTTCGCCGCCATAGACCTGACCTTCCACGGTCAGCCAGTTGGCCAGGGGTGCCGTCGTGTCCTGGGCAACGCCACTGCCTTCGCTGGAGGGCACGAACAACGCCGACTCATCGAACTGCCGGTCGAACTGGCCGAGATAGTTGAACGTGATGCGCGGTGGCGCCAGATCCGCCAGTTCGGCGCGCACCGAAGGTGCCGCCAAATAACGCAGCACGCCATAACCCAGGCCTTTGTCCGGGACGCCGCGCAGGTGTTCCTTGATCGCCTTGATCGACCCACCGAGATCGTCGCTGGCCGTCAGCTTCACCGCGAACAGGCTGGTGAACCAACCCACCGTCCGGGTCAGGTCGATGTCATCGAACAGCGCTTCACGGCCATGACCTTCCAGTTCGATCAGCGTGTCCGGCTGCCCGCTCCAGTGACTGATGGTACGGGCCAGCGCGGTCAGCAGCAGATCGTTGACCTGGGTGCGATACGCAGCAGGTGCCCGCTGCAGCAATTGTCGGGTCAGTTCGGCATCCAGACGCCATTCGATCTTCGCGCCGTGGGCATTTTCCAGGCTGCCCTGGGGACGATCGCACGGCAGGTCCAGCGCGTCCTGATGCTGGGCTTTCCAATAGGCCAACTGATCGTCGAAGCGCGACGCTTCGGCGTTCAGACGCGCGGTCCAGCTCTGGAACGCACTGGTCTTGGCCGGCAAGGTCACGCCGCCACCCGCCGCCAGTTGTTCGTAGGCCTGCTGCAAATCTTCCAGCAACACCCGCCACGACACACCATCTACCACCAGGTGATGGATGACCAGCGCCAGCCGCTGACTGCCGTCGGCCAGATTCACCAGCATGGCGCGCAACAGCGGCCCTTCTTGCAGGGAGAGGCTGCGCTGCGCCTCGTCGCACAGCGCATTCAGTTGCTCGGCGGATTGGGCATCGCGCAGCCACAGATCAGCGCTTTGCCGCAGCGGTCCGTGGCTCTGCTGCCAGCCGTCCGCGCCCGGCACAAAGCGCAGGCGCAGGGCATCGTGATGATTGATCACGCAGGTCAGCGCAGCATCGAGCCATTGCCCATTCAAGGGCTCGCGAGCGGTCAGCAGCAGCGACTGGTTCCAGTGCTCACGGGCGTTCATCGGCCGCGAGAAAAACTGCTGCTGGATCGGCCCCAAGAGGGCAGCTCCGGTGATGGGCCCCTGATCCACCGCACTGTGATGGTCGAGGCTGGCGACCAGGGCCAGGCTGCGCACGGTCTGGTACTGGAACAGATCACGCGGATTGATACCGATACCGACCTGTCGCGCACGGCTCACCACTTGAATGGAGATGATCGAATCACCGCCCAGCTCGAAGAAATTGTCTTCGAGGCCGACCCGCTCCAGCCCGAGTACGTCCTGCCATATTTCAGCCAGCGCGATCTGCAGCGCATCCTGCGGCGCGACGAACGCCTGCTGCGGCGCCGCGTCCGGTTGCGGCAGGGCCTTGCGGTCCAGTTTGCCGTTGGCGGTGACCGGTAATCCGGTCAATGGCATCAGGTAGGTTGGCACCATGTATTCCGGCAGACTGCCCAGCAGCCACGCTTTGACGTCCTGTTGCCACTGCTCGTGCGGGGGGGTGTTTTCCAGCACCAGATAACCCACCAGATGCTTGCCGTCCTGCACCAACACCACCGCCTCGCGCACCAGTGGGTGCTGCATCAGGCGGGTTTCGATTTCGCCCAATTCGATGCGCAGGCCACGCAGCTTGACCTGATGGTCGAGGCGGCCAAGGTATTCGATCACCCCGTCGGCACGCTGGCGCACCCGGTCGCCGGTGCGGTACAGGCGCGCGCCGTCATGGAAGGGGCACGGCACAAAACGCTCGGCGGTCAGCGCCGGGCGCTGGTGATAACTGCGCGCCAGCCCCGCCCCGCCCAGGTACAACTCGCCAGGCACGCCGTACGGCACCGGCGCCAATTGGGCGTCGAGCACGTGGGTGCGCAGGTTGGCGATCGGCCGACCGATCGGTACGCAATCGGCACCTTCGTCGACGCATGTCCAGTGGGTCACGTCGATGGCCGCTTCGGTCGGCCCGTACAGGTTGTAGAGGCTGGCGTTCGGCAGTTTGGCGAAGACCTGTTTCTGCGCATCCAGCGGCAAGGCTTCGCCGCTGCAGACGATGCGCCTTAACCCTTCACAGGTTTGCACGCCCGGTTCATGGATAAACGCCTGCAGCATCGACGGCACGAAGTGCAGCGTGCTGATGCGGTAACGGTTGATGATATCGATCAGTTGCAGCGGGTCGCGATGCGCACCCGGCGCAGCCACCACCAGACACGCACCAGCCATCAGCGGCCAGAAGAATTCCCACACCGACACGTCGAAGCTGAACGGTGTTTTTTGCAACACCGCATCGCTGTCATCCAGGCCGTACGCCTGCTGCATCCAGCACACACGGTTGACCAGTGCCGCGTGACTGTTGCCCGCGCCCTTGGGTCTGCCAGTGGAACCGGAGGTGTAGATCACATAGGCCAGACTCAACGGATCAACCGTCACCTCGGGGCGACGCTCGCTGTAACCGTCGAGCCAGCCGCTCGGCTGATCGAGCAAAATCACGCTGACGCCATCGGTTGGCAGCTCCGCCGCCAGCGAGCGCTGGGTCAGCAGCAAGGCGATGCCGCTGTCTTCGATCATGTAGGCCAGGCGATCCTGCGGGTACTCCGGGTCCAGCGGCACATAGGCGCCGCCGGCCTTGTGAATCGCCAGCAGACCGACCACCATTTCCACCGAACGCTCGACGCAGATCCCCACCAGCGTGTCCGGCCGCACACCGCGCTCACGCAGCAAATGGGCCAGGCGGTTGGCGCGGGCATCGAGTTGCGCGTAGCTCAGGCTTTGTTCGCCAAACAACAACGCCGGAGCCTCCGGGGTGCGCGTCACCTGGGCTTCAATCAGGTGATGCATGCAGCGGTCGGTCGGATAGCGTTGGGCCGTGGCATTGCCACCGTGCACCAGGGTGTTGTGCTCATCGGCGTCGAGCAGCGGCAATTCGCCGATGCGTTGCGACGGATCGGCGACCATCGCCGCCAGCAAACGCAACCAATGCCGGGCCATGCGCGCGATGGTCGGCGCTTCGAACAGGTCGTTGGCGTACGTCAGCGCGGCATGCAGCTTGCCGGCCTTTTCGTAGGTGTCCAGGGTCAGGTCGAACTGGGTGGTGCGGCCCTGCCAGTCGAGCATGCCGAGTTCCAGCCCGGACGCGGTGCTGACCGTGGTGAGGTCGGCTACGTGCGGCTGATGGTTGTACATCACCTGGAACAGCGGCGTATGGCTGAGGCTGCGCTCCAGCTTCAAGGCATCGACCAGACGCTCGAATGGCAGGTCCTGATGGGCCTGGGCACCGAGCGCGGTCTCTTTGACTGCGCGCAGCAAATCGGCAACCCGCGTCTGCCCGTCGAGTTCGGTGCGCAGCACCTGGGTGTTGACGAAGAAGCCGATCAGGCCTTCGATTTCATCGCGATTGCGGTTGGCGATCGGCACACCGACGCGGATATCGGACTGGCCGCTGTAGCGATGCAACAGCACGTTGAACGCGCCGAGCAACAGCATGAACAGCGTGATGCCATGCTGCTGGGCGGTGCTGCGCAGTTGCTCCGCCAAAACGGCATCGATGGCAAACTCATGACGGCTGCCGCGATAGCTCGGCATGGCCGGGCGCGAGTGATCGGTCGGCAGCTCGAGCACCGGATGCTCGCTGCCCAGTTGCGCCTGCCAATACTCGAGTTGCCGCGCCTGCTCGCCCGCTTCGAGCCAGCGGCGCTGCCACAGGGCGTAATCGCTGTACTGGATCGGCAGCGGCGCGAGTTGCGGCGACTGCCCCGCTTCATGGGCGTCGTAGCAACGGATGAATTCGTCGATCAGCACGTTCATCGACCAGCCGTCGGAGACGATGTGGTGCAAGGTCAGCAACAGCACATGGTCCTGCTCGTCGAGCGTGAGCAGCTTGACCCGCAGCAGCGGCCCGACCGCCAGATCGAAGGGCAGCAGTGACTGTTGCTGCGCCGCCTCGGCCACTGCCCGTTCGCGCTCGGCGGCCGGCAAGGCACTGAAATCCTGTTGCTCGATCAGCAGCGGCGCGCAGGTCGGCACTTGCAACAGGCTATCGTCCGCCTGCCGCTGGAACACCGTACGCAGGGTTTCGTGACGCGCGACGAGGCTGGCGAAGGCCAGCTCCAGCGCCGTCAGGCTCAACGCGCCCTTGAGCCGCACCGCCCCCGGCAGGTTGTAGGCCGCGCTGCCGGGCTCCAGTTGCCAGAGGAACCACATCCGCTGCTGGGCGTAGGACAAGGCTTGGCGATCTTCGACTTCAACGCCCTGGGGGATGGGGAAACCGCTGAACTCGACGCCCTCCTTGTCCAGCGCCGCCAGGAACATCCGGCGCTTGTCCAGGGGCAACCCGATAAACCGGCGAGCAAGTTTCAAGGCGTCTTCAGCATTCATTTCTGGGTATCCGGAATCAGTGGGCACAAGGCACAAAGGCATGTCGTCCCTATAAAACGAATGCAGACCGGAAAAATTAGCGCTTGAGAATAGAGGTCAGGAAAGAGGGAAATCCGTGGCGAGGGAGCTTGCTCCCGCTCGACTGCGCAGCAGTCGCAGAAGCTCCCGGCCGCAAAAGAACCGGCGCCTGGCAGGGGTCGCTTCGCAACCCAGCGGGAGCAAGCTCCCTCGCCACAAAAGCAGATTGTTTGTGAATCAGTGCATCAGGCGCTGATTGCCAACCCATGTCGTCGATGATGCACGCTCAACTGATCCTTGATCAGGCGCAGCACCCTGGCCTCGTGCTCATGGATAAAAAAGTGTCCGCCCGCCAGCATGTCCACCGAAAAGCTGCCGGAGGTTTCCCGGCTCCAGCCAATCAGTTGCTCGGTGCTGGCCTTGTCGGTGGTGCCGCCGAGCACGTGTACCGGGCATTTGAGCGGCGTTCGGGTTCGCGGCTGGAAGCGCCCGCACAGCAGAAAATCCGCCCGCAGCACAGGCAAGGTCAGGGCCATCAATTCTTCATTGGCCAGGACTTCTTCGCTGGTGCCATTGAGAGTGCGCAGTTGTTCGATCAATTGGGTATCGGTTTTCGGCGTGGCAAAACCGCGGTCGTAATCGGCGCGCATCGTCGGCGCCGCGGTGCCCGAGGCGAACAGCGCTACCGGTTCCGGGCAACCCAGCTCGCGCAAGGCATGGGCGATTTCGCAGGCCAGCAATGCGCCCAGGCTGTGGCCGAACAGCGCATAAGGGGCCTGGAGCGTGGGGCGCAGTTCCCGGGCCAGTTGCATCGCCAGCGGGCCCATGTCGGTGTGCAGCGGCTCGCCGAAACGCGCCCCGCGCCCTGGCAGCTCAACCGGCTGCACCTGCAGCCATTGCGGCACCTTGCGCCGCCAGCGGCTGTAAACCATGGCGCTGGCGCCGGAATACGGCAGGCATAGCAAGGTCAGTTGGGTCACTGCGGTTTTCTCCGATCCGTTGTGTATGGAAGATAACGAACTGGCAACAGTCTGAATTAGTCAGCGTCGCCGTACCTGCCCCATGGCCTCACACGCCCCCTATACTGGCGGCATCTCGGCTAGCCCCATCGCAAAGGAGAACGCCATGACCTGGTCTGCCAAGCAATACGTCAGGTTTGAACAAGAACGCACCCGTCCGGCCCGGGACCTGCTGGCGGCCATCCCGCCGGGGCAGGCGCGCTCGGTGATCGACCTGGGGTGCGGCCCCGGCAATTCCACAGAACTATTGGTGGAACACTTTCCCGGGGCAACGGTGCGTGGCCTGGACAGTTCCAGCGACATGATACAGGCCGCCCGCCAGCGCCTGCCCGAAGTGGCGTTCGACACCGCAGACATCGGCCAATGGGACGAACCTGGTCCCTTCGATGTGATCTTCGCCAACGCGGTGCTGCAATGGCTGCCCGACCACGCAACCCTGCTGCCGTCACTGGTCAGCAAACTGGCCGAGGGTGGCAACCTGGCGATCCAGATGCCCGACACCCTGCACCAGCCGTCCCACCGCTTGATGCGGGAAATCGCCGCCAATGGGCCCTGGGCCAGCCTACTGGCCGGAGCCGCCGATACGCGCACGGAAGTGGCCGATGCCAGCCTGTACTACTCGATCCTCAAGCCCCATTGCACCCGCGTCGATGTGTGGCGCACCACCTACCATCACCCGCTGGCCGGGGGCGCCGCCGGCGTGGTGGAGTGGTTCAAGGGCAGCGGCTTGCGGCCGTTTCTCGACCCGCTGGATGAGGTGCAACGCGGGCAATACCTGCAACAGTATCTCAACGCCGTTGAACAGGCTTATCCGGCCATGGACGATGGAACGGTGCTGCTGCCATTTCCCCGTGTGTTCATGGTCGCGACCCGCTAGAGCAGCGAGGGTTAAATTTCCGGTCCCGGCCCTCGTTACCTGCTCAGACCAAAACCCACAAGAGTGACCGCCGTGGACCTGCAAACCATTCTGGGCAAACTGTTCGCCAACGCGGGCGCCGTTGGTATCGAAGGTGTTTTCCAATTCGTGTTCGGCCCCCAGCAGGCGTACTGGTCGGAGGTCAGAACCAGCAGCCGCACCCAGGCCGGTCGCCACAGCAGCCCCGACGTGACCATTGAAGTGGCGGAAAAGGACTTTCTCGGGATCATGGCCGGCCTGGCCAATGTCGAGGAGCTGTTTGCCAGCGGACGCCTGAAGATCGGCGGCAACATGGGCCTGGCGACATTGTTGCCGCAGATCATCGAGCATGCCCGCCACGGCGGTGGCGCGGTGGAAAAGGTCGACATGAACAAGCGCTACCCCACCCCGCCGCGCTTCAGCGAAAAGCTCACCGCCAGCCTGCCGACCCAGCGCAGCGTGGAGCGTCGCCCGCGCAGCGAGCTGTCGGTGCAAGCGTTTCAAGCGCGCTACCTGCCCCATGGCATTCCGGTGGTCATCAGCAATGCCTTGCAGGACTGGCCGTTGTTCAAGCTCAGTCGCGAAGAATCCCTGGTGCATTTTGCCGAGCTGCAAGGCATCACCCGCCACGGCGACTACGTGAAGAAAACCTTCTCCACCGAGCGGGACTTCCGCTCCACGTCCATGGCCGATTTCATTACTTCTCTGGACAGCCCGGCGGTCAAGGGCGCCGATGGTGAGCCGCCAGCCTACATGGGCAACAACATCCTGCCGGCGCAATTGATGGAGCAAATCAACTACCCGCCCTACTTCGACCCGTCGCTGTTCATCCCGCCACGCATCTGGATCGGCCCAAAGGGCACCCTCACCCCGCTGCACCGCGACGACACCGACAACCTGTTCGCCCAGGTCTGGGGCCAGAAAATCTTCACCCTCGCCGCCCCCCATCACCGAGAAGCCCTCGGCACCTGGTCCACGGCGCCCCAAGGCGGCCTGGACGGTTGCGATTTCAACCCGGACGCGCCGGACTATCAGCGCTTCCCCCGCGCCCGTGACGTGACCTTCCTGCGGGTGACGCTGGAGGCCGGGGATCTGCTGTTCCTGCCTGAAGGCTGGTTCCATCAGGTGGAGTCGGTGTCCACTTCGTTGTCAGTGAACTTCTGGGTGAATTCGGGGCGGGGTTGGTGAGCGCTGACTTGAGGCGAGCTGCCTTTGTGAAGATCGCTTCACCCAAATGAACTCCACGCACCTCATACCAGTCAGCAGGTAAAGCCCTCAACTCAAGGTGCTAGACCATGCAGATATCCCTCGCCCGACAGGTTGCCCTGGTCACCGGCGCCAGTTCCGGCATTGGTGCAGGCGCGGCCAGGGCATTGGCAGACGCCGGTGCCGCGGTGGTGCTCAACTACCACTCCAGCGCCGGCCCGGCGCAAGACCTGGCCCGTGAAATCAACGCCAACGGTGGACGCGCCATCGCCGTCGGTGCCGATGTGTCGAAGGAGCCGGATGTCGAGCGACTGTTCGCCCAGACTGTCGAAGCCTTTGGCACGCTGGACATCCTGGTGGCCAACTCCGGCCTGCAAAAAGACGCCGCCGCCGTCGACATGAGCCTGGAGGACTGGAACACCGTGATCGGCACCAACCTGACCGGCCAATTCCTCTGCGCTCGCGCCGCCCTGCGGATTTTCAACCAGCAGGGCATTCGCCAAGGCGTGTCCCGGGCTGCCGGCAAAATCATCCACATGAGCTCAGTGCACCAGCGCATCCCCTGGGCCGGTCACATCAACTACGCTGCCTCCAAGGGCGGCGTCCATCTGCTGATGCAGAGTCTGGCCCAGGAAATCAGCCACCAGCGCATCCGCATCAACAGCATCGCGCCCGGCGCGATCCGCACGGCCATCAACCGCGAGGTCACTGAAGGCGAACAGGAGCAGAAATTGCTGGAGCTGATTCCTTACGGGCGTATCGGCGATGTGGAAGATGTCGCCAACGCGGTGGTCTGGCTGGCGTCGGACTTGTCCGATTACGTGGTAGGCACCACGTTGTTCATCGATGGCGGGATGAGCCTCTATCCGGGGTTCCACGGCAATGGCTGACTATCACGAAACCCAAAGCCCTATCGAGAACCACGGCATCATCGGCGACATGCGCAGTGCTGCGCTGGTGAATGACCGAGGCAGTGTCGACTTTTTCTGCTGGCCGGAATTCGACAGCCCATCAATTTTCTGCTCGCTGCTGGACACGCCGGACGCGGGGATCTTTCAACTGGCCCCGGACCTGCCCCACGCCCGTCGTCAGCAGATCTACCTGCCTGACACCAACGTACTGCAAACCCGCTGGCTGAGTGATGACGCCGTGGTGGAAATCACCGACCTGCTGCCCATCGGCGACAGCGAGGATGACCTGCCGGTATTGATCCGCAAAGTGAGCATGACCGTCGGCAGCGCGACGTTTCGCATGCGCTGCGCGGTCCGCCACGACTACGCCCGCAGCCTCACCAGCGCACATCGTGACGGCGATCACATCTGCTTCGAAGCCCCGGGGCAACCTGGCTTGCGTTTGTGTTCCGATCAGCTCATGACCCTGGACGACCGGGCGGCGGTGGCCGAGTTCAGGCTGGAACAAGGCCAGAGCGCCGAGTTCCTGCTGGGCGGTATTGACGACCCGCGGCTTCAGGATGACATCAGCGCAATATGCCTGGAGCGAACACTGGCGTTCTGGCGCGGCTGGATTGGCCAATCCACCTATCGCGGGCGCTGGCGGGAAATGGTCAACCGCTCGGCCTTGGCGCTGAAACTGCTGACCTCACGCAAACACGGCGCCATCCTTGCCGCCGCGACCTTCGGCCTGCCGGAAACCCGTGGCGGCGAGCGCAACTGGGACTATCGCTACACCTGGATCCGCGACGCGTCCTTCACCGTTTACGCGTTCATGCGCCTGGGCTTCGTTGAAGAAGCCAACGCCTACATGCGTTTTCTGCGGGGCCGGGTCAGCGACTGCTGCGATCAGCCGATCAAACTCAACATCCTGTACGGCCTGGACGGCAGGCTGGAGCTACCTGAAGTCGAGCTGCCCCACCTCAGTGGCTTTGGTCATGCCAAGCCGGTGCGCATCGGCAACCTGGCCTACAAACAAGTGCAACTGGATATCTTTGGCGAATTGATGGACGCCGTGTACCTGGTCAACAAATACGGCGAAGCCATTTCCCATCAGGGCTGGAAACACGTCGTCAATGTGGTCGATCAGGTCTGTGATATCTGGCAGGACAAAGACGTGGGTATTTGGGAAATGCGCGGGGAGAAGCACCACTTCCTGCATTCGCGGCTGATGTGCTGGGTCGCCGTCGATCGCGCCATCCGCCTCGCGGTCAAACGCTCCTTGCCCGCGCCTTTCGCCCGCTGGGACCAGACTCGCCAGGCCATCTATGAAGACATCTGGACAAATTTCTGGAACGAGGAACGGCAGCATTTCATCCAGCGTCTGGGCAGTACCGCCCTCGACGGTTCGATGTTGTTGATGCCACTTGTGCGCTTCGTCAGCGCCCGCGACCCGCGCTGGCTCTCGACCCTCGATGCCATTGAAAAAGACCTGGTGCGCGATGGCATGGTCTACCGCTACCGCAACGACGAAAGCCCCGTCGACGGCCTCAGCGGCATTGAAGGCTCGTTCGCCGCGTGTTCGTTCTGGTACGTCGAATGCCTGGCCCGCGCCGGCCGTGTGGAAAAAGCCCAGCTGGAGTTCGAACAACTGCTGCGCTACGCCAACCCGCTGGGCTTGTACGCCGAGGAGTTCGACAGCCACGGCTACCACCTGGGCAACACCCCCCAGGCTTTGACCCACCTGGCGCTGATCAGCGCCGCCAGCTTCCTGGACCGCAAATTGAGTGGGGACAAAACGCATTGGCAGCCGTGAGTTGCACGTGTGAATGAACATAAATCTTTTGTGGCGAGGGAGCTTGCTCCCGCTCGACTGCGCAGCAGGCGCAAAATCTCCAGGACACAAGGGGGGTCGCTTCGCAACCCAGCGGGAGCAAGCTCCCTCGCCACAGAGGACAGGGTGCAATGACTATCGCGTAGGCTCCGCCACTTCAATGTCATCCAACGCACGGTCAACCAGCAACGTACCCAGCTCAATCAGCTGCTGAATCCCCAGCGCAACATGCCGCCGGGAACCTTCCAGCTCGAATGCCAGGTCACTGACCATGGCGTTGGCCGAAGCCAGGGTTTCGCTGAGGCTGGTCAGCACGGATTCGGTGTTGAGGCCGGGGACCACTGAAAATATCTGGCCGTCCTGGGTGTCGGGTTTGGCTGGGGGAGACAAGTGGACATTCAGCGCCCGGTCAGCGGCTTCGCGGAGTTTTTTGGTGTCGAGGGTGGTGTAGGCGGACAGGTTTTCGGCGCGTGGAGGGTTGGGGGTGATCTTGACCATTTGTGAAGCTCCTGACTTGAAATTGAGCCCACTCACCTCGTGACCAAACGAGGGGTGGTGGGCTATACGCAGGTTGGTCAACCGGGAAGTCAGGCACCCGGCGCACTCGAAAGTGCCCCGCGCACAGCCCACCGCAAAGCATACCGACAAGCACACAAAAAAGCGCCGACATGCTGAGGTTGGCGCGTGTGCGCCTGACATTGGACGGGTGACCAAACCCGGTCGCTGATTTTGCAGCGACCGGCAAAGCCTAGCCCCGCCGCTTCCGAACCGGCAACCGCCACGACTCGTCGGAAAATTCCGGTTCACCTATTTTTTTGTAGGAACTCCACACCCTTGTGGCGAGGGGATTTATCCCCGCTGGGCTGCGTAGCAGCCCGTCCATAGGCCAATCCACTTTGCCAGACAGACCGAGTTGACCGTTTTCGGGGCTGCTACGCAGCCCAGCGGGGATAAATCCCCTCGCCACAGAAGCGGGCACCAACACTTCTCCATCTATCGCTGCCGCCGGTTTCAGGTTGCCAGCCCTGTAAACCCCTCCTAAGATCGATGCACTCAAGGGTGCAGCGGAGCTGCCCGATAAAACCCGATTCAAGGATCTGACATGACCCATGTAAAACGCTCTATCACCACCCCGCCCCGAACAGGCCTGACCCGGGAAGACCTCTGGGAAGGCCAGGACAAGGGCCTGATCAAGTGCTGGGAAATCGGCCGCGATCGGGCGCTGAAGTTTCCCGATCTGGCGCAGCGTTGCCTGGCCGGTGAATTGCCGGTGCTCGGCTGGAAAGGCGGTGTCAGTCGCAGCCTGAAGAAAAACGAAAAGTTCGGCTGCCTCAAGTACCTCGCCCAATGGCAGGGCCTGCGCGGTGAAGACCTGGACATCGATCTGTCCCAGGACCGCACCCTGACCTGCTCCAGCACGAACATGATCGTGACCTTCACGCCGGATCGGGCCAAATATGTGAATCAGGAACCCGCATAACGGCAACCGAGCCGTGCAGGAGACCGACATGAACCAGGCGCCCAGAATCAACTTCGCGGTGACGCCTCTGCTGCGCATCGCCTACGAAGAGCACGGCCCCGCCAGCGGCGCCCCAGTGATCCTGCTGCACGGTTTCCCTTACGACCCCAGGGCCTTTGATGAAGTCGCACCGGCCTTGGCCCAGCGCGGCTATTGGGTCATCGTGCCGTACCTGCGCGGCTACGGCCCGACCCGGTTCAATAACCCGAGCATCCTGCGTTCCGGCCAGCAAGCGGCGCTGGCCCAGGATCTGCTGGACCTGATGCAGGCACTCGCCATTCCCCAAGCCGGGTTGTGCGGCTACGACTGGGGCGGGCGGGCCGCGTGTATCGTGGCGGCGCTGTGGCCCGAACGGGTTCGCTGCCTGGTGACCGGCGATGGCTATAACGTGCAGGACATTCCCCGATCGACTCAGCCGCTGGACCCTGAGACCGAGCACAGATTGTGGTACCAGTATTACTTCCACAGCGCCCGGGGCGTCGAGGGCCTGACACAGAACCGGCGCGAACTGTGCCAGTTGCTCTGGCGCCTGTGGTCACCGACCTGGACACGCGGCACAGCGCTGTATCCCCTCAGTGCCCCGTCCTTCGACAACCCGGATTTCGTCGAGGTGGTGATTCATTCCTACCGTCATCGCTTCATGTACGCACCGGGCGACCCGACGCTGGAGTGGATGGAGGAACGACTGACCGCGCAACCGGCCATCAGCGTGCCGAGCATCTCCCTGTGCGGTGCCGATGACGGCGTTGGACCTGCACCTGAGTTCGACGAAGACGCCGAACATTTCAGCGGTGTCTACGAGCGTCGAGTGCTCGCCGGTGTCGGCCACAACATTCCCCAGGAAGCCCCCCAGGCCACGCTCAGGGCATTGCTGGATCTGCTTGAGGGCTGACCGCGAAACGCTCGCGATACGCCTGGGGCGTCACGCCCATGGCCCGCAGGAAGCTGCGGCGCAGGGTTTCTTCGCTGCCAAAGCCGCATTGCACCGCGACCCGCTTGATCGGCAGTGCTGTGTCGGCCAGCAGCCGGCGCGCGGTCTCCACACGAATCAGCTCCACCGCCCGCGCCGGGGTCTGGCCGGTGTCGGCGCGGTAGTGACGCACGAAACTGCGCTCGCTCATCCCCGCCTCTGCCGCCAGATTCGGCAAGCCCAGGTCCTGGGTGAGGTTTTCCGCGATCCAGGCGTGCAGATCGTCAAAACGACTGCCCTGATTCTGCAGTGACAAGGTCACGCTGAACTGCGATTGACCGCCCGGGCGCTTGAGGAACACCACCAGTTGCCGGGCGACTTCCAGGGCGATGGCGCGACCCAAATCGTCCTCCACCAGGGCCAACGCCAGGTCGATGCCGGCCGTAACGCCCGCCGAAGTCCAGACCGGGCCGTCGTTGATAAAAATCGGGTTGGGTTCGACCCGCAGTTGCGGGTGCTGCCTGGCCAGTTGTTCGCAACGGGTCCAGTGCGTGACCACTCGGCGTCCGTCCAACCAACCGCTGGCGGCCAGCAGGAACGCCCCGGTGCACACCGACGCCACGCGCCGCGAGCGCAGACCATGGTCCCTGACCCAGGCCACCAGCGCCGTGTCCTGCGCCGCCTCGTACACTCCCCAACCGCCGGCGATGAGCAATGTGTCGCTACCCTCGCTCGGCAGCGGCTCGGCCATAAGCGCGAGCCCCGCCGACGACATCACCGCCCCGCCACCGGCAGCAATCACGGTGGGTGCGTAAGGCAACGGCAAGCCTTGCTGGCGTGCCAGGTCGTTGGCCGAAGCAAAAACCTGCAAGGGCCCGGTGACGTCCAGCACCTGCACGTTGGCGAAAGCCAGTACATGAACGGTTTTCGGTGGATTTGGCATATTGGCGTAATTCGTGGGCTTATTGGCGTATACGCCAGAGCCTACGGGCCTAAAGTTAAACCGTCCACCCCTCAGGCATCACTTCAGGAGAAAGCGCCATGGCGTTGCAGATCGGTTTTCTGTTATTCCCCCAGGTTCAACAACTGGACCTCACCGGCCCTTATGACGTGCTCGCCTCGCTGCCAGACGTGAAGGTGCACCTGATCTGGAAAGACCTGGCCCCAGTCACCGCCAGCACCGGGCTGGTACTCCTACCGACCACCACGTTCGAGAAGTGCCCCAAGCTCGATGTGATCTGCATCCCAGGCGGCAGCGGCGTCGGGCCATTGATGGAAGACGAGCAGACCTTGGCGTTCATCAAGCAACAGGCGGCTCACGCGCAGTACATCACCTCCGTGTGCACCGGTTCGCTGGTGCTTGGCGCGGCGGGTTTATTGCAGGGTAAACGGGCCACCACCCATTGGGCTTATCACAGTCTGCTGCAAACCCTGGGCGCCACACCGGTCAAGGACCGTGTGGTACGCGACGGCAACCTGTTCACCGGTGGTGGCATCACCGCCGGGATAGATTTTGCCTTGACCCTGGCGGCCGAACTGTTCGACCAGGACACCGCCGAGCTGGTCCAGCTACAACTTGAATACGCCCCGGCCCCGCCGTTCACTGCCGGCGGCCCGGAGACCGCGCCGACCCAGGTGCTGGAAGAAGCCAACCGACGCGCAGCAGAGTCGTTTCGGGTGCGCTCGCAGATTACTCAACGGGCAGCGGCGCGATTGGCACTGCAATAACGATCAACGCCAATCAGGCCCCCAAAAAAAAGTGGTGAGGGGTTTTATCCCCTCACCACACAAGACATGAAAAATCTCCTGCCGCATCGATTCAATTCAGAACGGGCTGGCCGTCGGGCGCACCACCAGTTCGCTGACGTCCACATCGTCCGGCTGTTCAATGGCGTAGGCAATCGCCCGGGCAATCGCCTCGGCGGGAATGGCGATCCGGCGAAACTCGCGCATCTCGGCGCGCCCGCCTTCATCGGAAATGCTTTCGGCCAACTCCGACTCGGTTACGCCAGGGGAAATCACCGTCACCCGCACGTCACCACCGACCTCCTGGCGCAACCCCTCGGAAATCGCCCGCACGGCGAACTTGGTGGCGCAGTACACCGCCGCCGTCGGACTGACCGTGTAGGCACCAATGGAAGCAATGTTGATGAACTGGCCGCTGCGCTGGCGTTGCATCAAAGGCAAACCGGCGGCGATGCCGTGGAGTACGCCACGAATGTTGACGTCGATCATGCGATCCCACTCGTCAACTTTCAGCGCCTCGAGTTTGGAGAGCGGCATGACCCCGGCGTTGTTGACGATCACATCGACCTTGCCGAATCGCTCGACAGCGAAGTCGATCAGGCTCTGCACATCATCACGGCGCGTCACGTCCACGGCTTTGCAAGCAGCCTGCTGGCCGTCGGCTTCAAGTTCCTGCACCAGCGCCTGCAAGCGATCGACGCGTCGCGCACCCAGCACCACTCGCGCTCCCCGGGCGGCCAGCAAACGTGCGGCGGCTTCGCCAATACCGCTGCTGGCGCCGGTGATCACCACAACTTTGTTTTGAATAGCGGACATGATGGTTTCCTCGTCTGGATGTATGGCCCCCCGATGGGAGCGTTTTGACAGGTCCAGATTAGGGAGCAGATCCGTGTCTGGGTTAGCCGGATCCTCCTGCGCCCTTGCACGATCCTGTAGCGATAGAACCGCCTCTGGTCGCCGGACGCACAATCGGCTTTACTAGCGCGGTCCACCCATTTGGCCAGGGAGATAGATCGGCATGTCGGTATCCACGTCCATACACGTAACGCCTGAGGACGGCGTCAACCAGCGCCGCACCGAACTGGCGGAACTGATGAAGCGCTTCGCCCCGGAATTCGGCGTTCATCCCACCGCCATCGAGACCTTGCACCTGATCCGTAGCGACCAGCCCACCGAAGCCCTGCACACGATCCACAAGCCCGGTTTGTGCGTGATCGTCCAGGGGCGCAAAGAGGTTCGGCTGGCGGATGAATGCTACGTCTATGATTCGCTCAACTACCTGGTGGTCTCGGTCACCCTGCCGCTGGCGGGTCAGGTGATCGAAGCCAGCCCCGAGCGCCCCTACCTGTGCATTCGCCTGGATATCGACCCGGCGCAGATCTGCCGTCTGATCGCCGACGCAAGCCCCATTGGGGTACCGGCCCAACGGACCGATCGAGGACTATTCCTGGACCGCATCGACGCGCCGCTGCTCGATGCGGTGTTGCGTTTGCTGCGGCTGCTGGAGAGTCCGGACGATATCGCCACGCTCGCGCCCTTGGCCCAACAGGAAATTTTCTACCGCCTGCTACGGGGTGCCCAGGGCCAGCGCTTGCACGAAATTGCCATCCCCGACACGCAAACCCACCGTATCAGTCGCGCAATCGAGTGGCTCAACACCCATTATGCCGAGCCGCTGAGCATCGATAGCCTGGCACAAATGATCAATCTCAGCCCTTCGGCATTGCACCATCGCTTCAAAGCCGTGACCGCCATGAGCCCGCTGCAATACCAGAAACAGCTGCGCCTGCAGGAAGCCCGACGGCTGCTGCTGGCGGAGAACAGCGACGTTTCGTCAATCGGCTACAAAATGGGCTATGAAAGCCCCTCGCAGTTCAGCCGCGAATACAGCCGTCTATTCGGGGCCTCGCCGAGCAAGGACATCGCCCGGCTACGTGCCGAGGTCTTGCAGGTAAGTCGCACCTGATCCTGCACACAAACAGGATCAGGCAAACCAAGGGCAGTATCCGTCTAACGGCGTCCCCCTCCTCGCCCCTACTCTGAACCCATGCAGCAAGACTACCGTCCGGGCTGCAACGGGTTCAGCAGATCGCGACATCTGAACGACCCGGCACTCAACCCCTTTGATATGACCGGAGTCATCGCCATGAAAACTTTCAGTTCCTTGATCGCCGTTACCACTTTCGTCCTGAGCGTCAGTGCCTTTGCCCTGCCCAGCCAGCAGCAGGACCGTTTCTTTACGCAAACGCTCGGATATCAGCAGCCTGTGGCCGCTGATGGTTCGGACCGCACGCCTGGGCAGACTCTTGCCGCTGATGGCTCGGACCGCACACCTGGGCAGGCACTTGCCGCTGATGGTTCGGACCGCACACCTGGGCAGGCACTTGCCGCTGATGGTTCGGATCGCACAGCTGGGCAGACTCTTGCCGCTGATGGTTCGGACCGCACACCTGGGCAGGCACTTGCCGCTGATGGTTCGGATCGCACCATGGCGCAACGCCTGGCTTGATAGGTCGGCTTTTCTGCAGACGAAAAAAACCCGCCGAGGCGGGTTTTTCCAAGACCATCACGACTCCCTGTCGATAGCCATCCTTGCAAGGTCGATCGTCCCTGATCCTGAAGCACTCCCTGTGCTTCAGTGGTTGAGTACAGATTACGCATCGGATCCAAAGCGCAACAGACGATATAGCAACCATGGCGTGTAAGACATTCGCTATAGCAGCCCTTCCGTAAACCCTTAGAGTGCTCAAACACTGAGGATCAGGCCTTGGCCAGGAATGCTTCGATATTAGCCATCTGCTCGTCCCAACCACGGCTGTCCATACGAAAAGCCTTAAGCCGACGCGCCTCCGGGATACCGTTAAAGCCCGACTCCACCACTTTGAGCAAGGTGCCGCCATCCATGTCTTCAAGTTCGAACTGGACCCTCGTTTCGGGTTCCTGAGAGTAGTCCACCTGCGGTTCAATGGCGTACGGATGCCAGCGAAACGAAAAAACCCGCTCCGGCTCGACCCGCTCTACTGCAACGTCCCAGATAAGGTGTTCATAACCAGGATAGGTGATCTGCCCCTGGGTACGCTCGCCCGCGACAAATCGTCTGCCCTCAAGCGCGACGCCGAACCATTGACCGAAGGCTTCGGCATTGGCCAAGGCCCGCCAGACCTGAGAGCGCGGCGCCTTGAGCAGAATTTTTCTTTCGATGCGATCAGATGAATGCATGAGTCACCTCCTGTGTTCAACACTAGGCCTGTAAGACCACGAGGCCAACCAGAAAGTTGTATCGACCCAGCGTTTGGGTACACTCCTTCGGCATTTAGAAATCCCATCAAGGAGAGATCGACCATGTTCCCACGCTTGTTTCTGGGCCTGACGCCGCTGCTTTTTATCAGTATTGTCCAAGCCGATGACTGCGCCAATGCTAGCACCCAGGGAGCAATGAACCAGTGCGCAGCCCAAGAGAACAAAGCCGCTGACGACGAGCTGAACAGTCTGTACAAGCAGATCACTGCACGCCTTAAAGATGACCCGCAGGCCAAGCAGCTACTGGTAAAGGCACAGCGGGCCTGGATCAGCTTCCGTGACGCCGAATGCAATTTTTCTGCGTCCGGAGTCGAAGGGGGTAGCGTCTATCCGCTGGTCCACAGCAATTGCACCACAGCCGTAACCAAGGCCCGGGTCGAGACGTTCAAGACCTACCTCAAGTGCGAAGAAGGTGATCTGAGCTGCCCGGTCCCAGGGGCTTAACCATTGATGCAAAAAAAGGATGACCTCTTCAGGTCATGCTTTTTTTTCGGCACAAAAACAAAACCCCTACCTGCATCAGCAGATAGGGGTTTCGG
>NZ_JAKUDH010000017.1:0-144374 GCF_031570495.1 Pseudomonas sp. JL2 | reverse complement strand
CAGGCCGTTACCGGCCCGCACACAAAAAATCTGACACTCCCCCGTAAGGGCGGAACCATAAGCGGCCGTTACCGCAGAAATGGATATGTACCCGATCAACAAAATCCTGGCCGGCTGTCAGGCCGTCATCGCGAGCAAGCTCGCTCCCACAGTTTGATCACAGTACAACCGGGAGAGACAGGCCGGCTGTAAGCCTTAGTAACCGTTGGAGCCATAGTCAGGAGTGAACGCAAAACCAACCACCCGCTCAACCCCCGTCTCCAACCGCCCATCCGGCAAGAGCCGCAACCACCGATACCCCGGCGCCTGCCCCCCCACCGCAAAATCCTCACTCCCCGGCTCAAACTGAATACAGGTCGAAGGCGAAGCCAACAAACGAACCCCCTCACGCACCTGATCAACCTCCTGATGCACATGCCCCCACAGAACAGCACGCACCTGAGGAAACCGATCCAACACCGCAAACAGCGCCTCAGGATTACGCAACCCAATCGGCTCCATCCACGCACACCCAATCGAAACAGGATGATGATGCAGGCACACCAGGTGATGTCGCTCCGGCGCCTCGCTCAAGGCATTGGCCAACAGAATCAACTGCTCCTCAGCCAAAAACCCCGGCACAGAACCTGGCACGGCAGAATCGAGCATCGTCACCCGCCAATTGCCAATGTCCACCACCGGATCGAGCAACGTACTCTTGACCGCCGCCTCAAGCATCACCTCCGGCTCATCATGGTTACCGGGAATCCACCGCGCCGGCGCATCGATTCGCGCAGTCAACTGCCGAAACGCCTCATAGGACTCCAGCGTACCGTCCTGGGACAAATCCCCAGTGGCAAGCATCAGGTCAATGTTCGGCTGCTGCGTGAGCACCAAGTCAATGACCGCCTGCAGGCTGTCGCGGGTGTTCATGCCCAGCAACGAAGCGTCGGCCTCGGCAAACAGGTGACTGTCAGACAGTTGGACCAGCAGCGCCGTATCGGCGGTGGTCAAGGTGGATACGCTCGGCAAATCGCTCTCTCCCAGGCGCGACTACGCCATTGGATGAAGCGGCAATTATGCTGGGGAAGATCGAAAGGGGAAACCCGCGAACCGGAACCGGTTCACAACCAGTGTCCAGTTTTTGACCGGCAGCTACCGAACAACCTCGAATTCGTGGCCCAGCGCCAGGCAATGACTCAGCCATTCCCCCAGAAACAGGTTCAACTGGGCCTTTTCATCCGGTTGGTGCATCGACGCATTGGGATAAGGATAGATGCCGCGAAAACGTCGCGCATGTTCGGCGCTCACGACTTCGGCCATGCGCGCATCGTGATAGACCTGCACTTCCAGTTGCGGCACCGGCAACCAGGGCAGGCTGTGTTCCTGGCGCACTTGCAAGGTGGTGGTGTATGGGCAGGTTTGCAGCACTTCAATGGCCAGCACGCCGAGCATCTGGTCGCCATGGGTCACGGCGATGCGCCGGGGCGCGGGGTCGTTGCGCATGTCCGGCAACAAGCGCATCAGGCGGGCGTAGTTGGCCTCGCAGGCGGCCTGCAACCCGACCAGATCGACGCGATAACGGTCGCGCAGCTTGCTTAAGACCATAGCCCCCTCACTTCATCGCGATTCAAGGCCAGCCATTGCAAGGCAATGATGCTGGCCGCGTTGCAGATCTGCCCGTCGCGCACTGCTTGCAAGGCATCTTCAAAAGCCCAGACCTTCACACGAATGTCTTCGGCTTCTTCCACAAGCCCATGCAGGCCACCGGCCCCCACACTGTCGCAACGCCCCAAATAAAGATGCACGAATTCATTGCTGCCGCCCGGCGATGGAAAATACTTGGTCATCGGCCAGAGCGCAGCGAAGACAAGCCCAGCTTCCTCCTGCGCTTCGCGATGAGCAACTTCTTCCGGTTGCTCGTCCTTGTCGATCAGGCCGGCCACCAGTTCCACCAGCCAGGGGTTGGTGGTCTTGCCAATGGCGCCGACGCGAAACTGCTCGATCAGTACCACCTCATCGCGTTGCGGATCGTAGGGCAGCACGCACACCGCGTCATGACGCACGAACAGTTCACGGCTGATTTCACGGCTCATGCCACCGGCAAATAACTCGTGGCGCAGGTGGACGCGATCGAGTTTGTAGAAACCCTGAAAGCAGTTTTCACGCTTTACGATGTCCACGGCGCTCGGTGTGGCGTTGGCGAAATCGGTCATGACAGTCCTCGTTTGCAGCGGATCGATGCGAGGTTCCAGCCTCGGCTTCGCGCCATCCTAACGCGCCCGTACCGTTTGATGCAGCCCCTTTCCAGTCATCGGGATAGACGGCTGCCCTCAAAGCCACTCTAATGAGCTTAGTGGCGAACTGATTGCCCTGCCGACAGTCGAAGCGGGTAACTTTTCGCCTTTCCCTGTTTCATGAAGGACGCCCATGTCGCTTTTCAAAACCCTTTGCGTGGCCACTATTGCCCTGACCCTGGGCGCTTGCCAAAGCCTGTTCCAACCCAACTACCGCGCTCCGCTGGAAACTACCCGCGATGCCTCGGAACAACTGCAACCAGGATGCGCCAGCGCCGACTGCCCCCTGGTCAACATTGACACCCTGCGCTTTCCCGCCGAGCCGGCCTTGGACGGCATTATCGAGAAACGCCTGCTGCAAATGACCCGCACCACACCGGACGCCCCGCTGGCGCCGACGCTGGCCGCCTACCGCGAGCAGTTTTTGCGCAGCGCCGCGCCACGCAACAGCAGTTACCTGCAAGCCAAGGTACGGGAGCAGCATGACGGCTTGGTGATCATCGAATTGTCCAGTTACCTGGACACTGGCGGTGCGCACGGTACGCCGGGGCGCGGTTTCATCAACTATTCGCGCCAGCAGCACAAAGTATTGACGCTGTCGGACATGCTGCTGCCGGGCCAGGAAGAGGCGTTCTGGAAAGCCGTGCAGGTCGCCCACAACAGCTGGCTGATCAGCACCAAACTGGATCAGGAACCGGAGTTCGTGAAGCAGTGGCCGTTCCAGAAAACCCCGAACGTGGCGCTGACCTACGGCGGCGTGATCCTCAAGTACCAAGTGAGCACCATCGCGCCATACGCCCTGGGCCACATCGAACTGAAGATCGCTTACCCACGCCTCAATGGCATCCTCAAGCCCGAGCTGTTTCCCGGCCGTAGTTGAAAGCCCGGCCCAGTATCAGTTGCAGCAACCCTGCCAGGACCAGCGACGGCAGGGTGGCGCCGATGTCCGGGTAGAAGTTGGCCAGCAGGTGATAGGTGCTCACCCCGCCCAGCCAGGCCAACAGTGCCGGCCAGCACAACGCCGCTGACACGACCCGGCTGGCGCGCTTGCGCAGGATGAAGTGGTCCACCAGCACCACACCGAACAGCGGTGCGAACACCGAGCCGATCAGCAACAGGAAATTCTGATACTGCGCCAACGGCGCGAAGCAGGCGATCAAGGTGCAGACCACGCCAATCGCCAAGGCCAGGTGCTCGACTTTCAACCCCGTCAGCATGCCGCTGGACACCGCCGCCGAGTGGATATCAGCGAAGGCATTTTCCGATTCATCCAGCAAAATCAGCAGCAGCGGGATACCCAACCCGGCGCCCGCCAGGGCCAGCAACAGCGCGTTGACTTCACCGCTCGGCGCGAACGCCAGGGTGTAGGCCACGCCCAGGCTCATCAGCCAGAAATTACCGATAAAGAACCCCAGCGCGGTGCCGCCGAAGACGTTTTTTGCGCGTTTGCCGAAGCGCGAGTAGTCGGCAATCAGCGGCAACCAGGACAGCGGCATGGCTATCGCAATGTCGAAACCGACGGCAAACGGCATCGAACCATCTCCCGCCCGCGCCCACAACGCCGCCAGATCAGCCTTGGCAAACAGGTTCCAGGTCAGCCAGATGCACGCCGCCAGCAGCAGCCAGATGCCCCACTTGCGCAGGACCTTACGCACGAACGTCAGCGGCCCGCTCACTGCCAGCAGGGTCGCCAGTGCGCCGAAAAACAATGTCCACAACAGTGGGTTCGAGCCCAGGCTGCCTTCGCTAAAGGCCCGGGCGCCGAGCAGGCTGGCGGCGTCACGCATGACGATGATTTCGAATGAGCCCCAACCGATCAACTGCAGCAGGTTCAACACCGCCGGCACGCTCGCGCCCTTGCCGCCGAGGCTGAGCTTGAGAGCGGCCATGGCCGACAGGCCGGTGTCGCTGCCGATCACCCCGACGGCCGCCAGCAGCAGGACGCCCACCAGCGTGCCGAGGAAAATCGCCAGCAACGAACCGCTCAGCCCCAGGCCTGGCGCGAGCAAGGCGCCGACCTGCAAGACCATGAGGCCGATGCCGAGGGAGAACCACAGGGAAAACAGATCGCGGGCGCCGAAGACGCGCCTGTCCAAGGGGACGGCGGTGTCGGGGGAGTAGGTGCTGGGTTGGATGTTCAAAGTTGTTATCTCGGAGGGATATTTGTTGTTCTGATGATTGCTATCGCGAGCAGGCTCGCTCCCACAGGAGATTTGCGGCGAACACAAAATTTGTGAACAACCGAGATCCACTGTGGGAGCGAGCCTGCTCGCGATGACGGCGGTGAAGTCACCGCCGCCCTCAGCACCGATCAGACTTTCTTGTACAGCTGACTACCTTCCTTCTTGAACCGCTCAGCCTGTTCCGCCAAGCCCTGGGCGACATCGACATCCACCGCTTCAATGCGCTGGTTGGCCGCGTACTCGCGCACTTCCTGGGTGATTTTCATCGAGCAGAACTTCGGCCCGCACATCGAGCAGAAATGCGCGACCTTGGCCGAATCCTTCGGCAGGGTTTCGTCGTGGTACGAGCGGGCGGTGTCCGGGTCCAGGCCGAGGTTGAACTGGTCTTCCCAGCGGAACTCGAAACGCGCCTTGCTCAGGGCGTTGTCGCGGATTTGCGCGCCTGGGTGCCCTTTGGCCAGATCGGCCGCATGCGCGGCGATCTTGTAGGTGATGATCCCGGTCTTCACGTCATCCTTGTTTGGCAGCCCCAAGTGTTCTTTCGGGGTGACGTAGCAGAGCATGGCGCAACCGAACCAGCCAATCATCGCCGCTCCGATACCGGAGGTGATGTGGTCATAGCCCGGCGCAATATCGGTGGTCAGCGGGCCGAGGGTGTAGAACGGCGCCTCGTCGCAGCACTCCAGCTGCTTGTCCATGTTCTCTTTGATCAACTGCATCGGCACGTGGCCCGGGCCTTCGATCATGCACTGCACGTCATGCTTCCAGGCGATCTTGGTCAGCTCGCCGAGGGTTTCCAGCTCACCGAACTGCGCTTCGTCGTTGGCGTCGGCAATCGAACCCGGACGCAGGCCATCGCCCAGCGAGAAGCTGACGTCGTAGGCCTTCATGATTTCGCAGATGTCTTCGAAGTGGGTGTAGAGGAAGTTCTCTTTGTGGTGCGCCAGGCACCACTTGGCCATGATCGAACCACCACGGCTGACGATGCCGGTGACGCGCTTGGCGGTCATCGGCACATAACGCAGCAGCACGCCGGCGTGGATGGTGAAGTAGTCGACGCCCTGCTCGGCCTGTTCGATCAACGTGTCGCGGAACAGCTCCCAGGTCAGGTCTTCGGCCACGCCGCCGACTTTTTCCAGGGCCTGATAGATCGGCACGGTGCCGATCGGAACTGGCGAGTTGCGGATGATCCACTCGCGGGTTTCGTGGATGTGCTTGCCGGTGGACAGGTCCATGACCGTGTCCGAACCCCAGCGAATGCCCCAGGTCAGCTTCGCCACTTCTTCTTCGATGGACGAGCCCAGTGCGCTGTTGCCGATGTTGCCGTTGATCTTCACCAGGAAGTTACGGCCGATGATCATCGGTTCCAGTTCGGTGTGGTTGATGTTGGCCGGGATGATCGCGCGCCCCCGGGCGATTTCGTCACGCACGAATTCCGGGGTGATGACTTTCGGCACACTGGCACCGAAGCTGTGGCCGGCGTGTTGCTGGTCCAGCAGGCCGGCGGCGCGGGCCACTTCCAGCTTCATGTTTTCGCGGATGGCGACGTATTCCATCTCGGCGGTGATGATGCCTTTGCGCGCGTAGTGCATCTGGCTGACGTTGGCGCCGGGCTTGGCGCGACGCGGGTTGTTCACATGGGCGAAGCGCAGTTTGGTCAGCTCGGGATCGGCCAGGCGTTCCTGGCCGAAGTTGGAGCTCAGTCCCGCCAGGCGTTCGGTGTCGCCACGGGCTTCGATCCACGGTGAGCGCACATCGGCCAGGCCTTTGCGCACGTCGATGATCACATTCGGGTCGGTGTAGGGACCCGAAGTGTCGTACACCACCACGGGCGCATTGATTTCGCCGCCAAAGTCGGTGGGGGTCACGTCGAGGCTGATTTCGCGCATGGGCACGAGAATATCCGGGCGGCTGCCCTGGACATAGATTTTTTGCGAGCGGGTAAAGGGCTGAACCGATTGCTCATCGACCTTGGCCGAATCACTGAGGTTGGTCGCGTTTTTTGATTTTGTCGTCATCACGGGCTCTCCAGACACACATCCAGGCAGTGGATTTTTGTCGGAGCGAACCTGTAACGAATGGACGCGTCCCTGCACGAGAGTGCGGACGCTGTGCTTGCTGCTCGAGGATGCTCGAAAATCGAAAGTCGATTGTCGAACAACATCCCGGACGAAGCACAAGAGGACTCGCCGGGTGACGAGAAATCTTGTTCCCTACGCAGGCGCTAACCTGATCAGGTTCAACGGGATCCGAAATTATTCGATCTCAGCCTCATAGCAAGGCACCCCGACAAGAACCCGGCCAGTCTAGACATAACCACCGCAGAACGCCATCGCGACGGCAAAAGGCGTGATGAATGGCGCATATACAGGATTGTTGCCGTGCGTGCGCGCAACTACACTCGCTACGCCGCGCCTCTTGTGCGCAATCATTTGAGAAGTAGGGAACGCCTCATGCTGCGCAAACTCTCACTGGCCCTTGCCGTGTCTTGTGCGTCCAATGGAATGGCCTGGGCTGCCGAAGCGCCCTTGACCACCAAAACCGATCTGGTGAGCGTGTATCAGGAAGCGGTGGACAACAACGCCGACCTGGCCGCCGCCCGCGCCCAGTATGGCGCCCAGAAAGAAGTGGTGCCCCAGGCGCGCGCCGGGTTGCTACCCAACCTGTCGGCCGGTGCCGACCTGAACAACACCCGTACCGAGCTCGACGAGCCCGCCATGACCGCCTCCCGTAGCGGTACGGTCTACCAGGCCACACTGTCCCAGCCGATTTTCCGTGCCGATCGCTGGTTTCAGTTCCAGGCGGCGAAGTCGGTCAACGAACAAGCATCGCTGCAACTCTCGGCCACTGAACAGAACATGATCCTGCAAAGCGCCGAGAGCTATTTCAACGTGCTGCGCAGCCAGGACAACCTGGCCTCGACCAAGGCCGAAGAAGCGGCGTTCAAGCGTCAGCTCGACCAGTCCAACGAGCGCTTCGACGTAGGCCTGTCGGACAAGACCGACGTGCTGCAATCCCAGGCCAGCTACGACACCGCGCGAGCCAACCGGATCCTGGCCCAGCGTCAGGTCGACGACGCCTTCGAAGCCTTGATCACCCTGACCAACCGTCAGTACAACTCGCTCCAGGGCATCGTCCACACGCTGCCGATCCTGCCGCCGGCACCGAACGACGCCAAGGCCTGGGTCGATACGGCCGCCAAGCAGAACCTCAATCTGCTGGCCAGCAACTACGCCGTCACGGCCGCCGAAGACACCCTGCGTCAGCGCAAGTCCGGGCATGCCCCGACCCTCGATGCGATCGCCCAATACAAAAAAGGCGACAACGATGGCCTCGGTTTTACCAACCCCAGCCCTACCGGCCAGCGTTATGGTGGCGATGCCGAGCAACGCACCATCGGCCTGCAATTGAGCATCCCGATCTACAGCGGCGGGCTGACCAGCTCTCAGGTGCGCGAATCCTACTCGCAACTGACTCAGACCGAACAACAGCGCGAGGCCCTGCGCCGGCAGGTGGTGGAGAACACCCGCAACCTGCACCGGGCGGTGAATACCGATGTGGAACAGGTCCAGGCCCGCCGCCAGTCCATCATCTCCAACCAGAGCGCAGTGGAAGCCACGGAGATCGGTTACCAGGTGGGCACGCGCAACATCGTCGATGTACTCGATGCCCAGCGTCAGCTGTACACCTCGGTGCGCAACTACAACAACGCCCGCTATGACTACATCCTCGACAACCTGCGGCTCAAGCAGGCAGCGGGTACGTTGAGCCCGTCGGATCTGCAGGACCTGTCGCGCTATCTCAAACCCGACTACAACCCGGACAAGGACTTTCTACCGCCGGATCTGGCACAGGCTGCGGCGGAGCAACTGCGCTCGCGGCCGGCGCAGTAACCCCTCGGAGGGAAGCCCCCTCAGCAACCTCCTGTGGGAGCAAGCTTTGCTCCCACAGATATTCAGTCGCTCAGTCGATCAACCGCCCCAACCCCTCCAGTAACCGCTGCAACGCGCCCTGGTTGGTGCGCATCACCGCAAGCCCCGCCTCGGCCATGCGCTGGGCATCGCGGGGCAGTTCGAACAGGCGTTGTACCGCCAGGGCCAGGCTTTCGGCATCTTCGACTTCCGCCAGCGCCCCGGCAGCCCGCAGTTGCGCGGCGATTTCGAGGAAGTTGAACAGGTGCGGCCCGCTGAGCACCGGCTTGGCCAGTGCCGCCGGTTCCAGCAGGTTATGCCCGCCGTTGGGTACCAGGCTGCCGCCGACAAACGCGCTGTCGGCCAGCGCGTAGAGAAACAACAGCTCGCCCATGGTATCGCCCAGCAGCACCGAGGTCTGGGCAGTGACGGGCCGTGCGCTGGAACGCCGCACCGTGGCGAAACCTTCGTTCTCACACAATTGATGCACTGAATCGAAACGCTCGGGATGGCGCGGCACCAGGATCAGCAACGCATCGGGATAACTGGCGAGCAACCGACGGTGGGCGGCCAGCACCACCTCATCTTCGCCTTCATGGGTACTGGCGGCGATCCACACCGGGCGTTCCGTCGCTTGCCACTCATGGCGCAAGGCGCTGGCGTTTTCCAGCAGTTGCGGGTCGATGGTCAGGTCGAACTTGATCGAACCGGTGACCTCGACGGTTTGCGCCCGCGCACCCAACTGGCGCAAGCGCTCGGCCTCGGCTTCGGTCTGGACAGCGAACAGGCTCATCTCGGCGAGCATTGGCCGGGTGAGTTTGGGCAAACGTGCATAACCGCGCGCAGAACGCTCCGACAGTCGCGCGTTGGCCAGGGCAACAGGAATGCCGCGCCTGGCGCATTGATGAATATGGTTGGGCCACAATTCGGTTTCCATGATCACCGCGAGCACCGGGCGAACCCGATCGAGGAAACGGTTGGCCGCGCAGGGCAAGTCGTAGGGCAAATAGCAATGCTGGATGCGTGGCTCGTTGGCGAACAACGCCTGGATGCGCTCGGAGCCGGTGGGCGTCATGCAGGTGACCGTGATCGGCAGCTGTGGATAACGTTGCAGCAAGGCGCGGATCATCGGCGCGGCGGCAATGCTCTCGCCCACCGATACGGCGTGGACCCAGATGCCTCCCGGCACCATCACCGGCAACCCCCAGGAAAAACGCTCGCCGATGCGCCGGGCGTAGGCCGGCGCCTTGCGTGCCCGCAACCAGAGCCGAATCGCTACCAGTGGCAGCCCCAGATAAAACAATGCGCTATAGAGAGTTCTGTTCATGGCGGCGGAGTTTATCGGGTTTTCAGCCGATCGCCTGCAACTGCACGGCAAAACGTTCCGCCAGCCAGCGCGCGGCCGGGCCCAACGGCTCGTCGCGGCGCCAGACCAGCTCCACCACCAGGGCCGGCGGGGTCCACTCACTGTTGAGCTCGACCATATCCCCCAGGTACGCCGGGTACTGCACCACATGCCGTGGCAGCCACGCCCAGCCCAGGCCGCTTCTCAGCCATTCGGCCAAGACGTAGAAACTGTCGGCGCGCCAGACCTGCGGGCTGGCCTGTTCACTCCCAGGGTAGACACTGGACTGGGTCGCCATGAGCAATTGCCGATGCCGGGCCATTTCCAGGCAGGTCACGTAATCATGGCTCGCCAGTGGATGCCCCCTGCCACAGACCGTGACCATCTCGACGCTGCCCAGCACCCGGCGCTCCAGCGCTTCGGGGATCTGGTCGTGATAAAACAACAACCCCAGATCAGCGCGGCGCTCCACCAGTTTGCGCGCCACATCGCCCTGCGCGGCGCTGGCCAGTTGTACCTCGAGGGTCGGGAACCGCTCGGCCAGGGCCGCCAGGCTGTCGATGACCGGCTGATAGGGCATCGCCTCATCCTGAGCCAGACGCAACATCGCCTCCTGACCGCGCATCAGGGCCAGGGCTCGGCCATTGAGACGCTCACACTGGCGCAGCACTTCCCGCGCCTCTTCCAACAAGGCCTCGCCGGCTTCGGTGAGCTTCGGCTGGCGGCCACTGCTGCGCTCGAACAGCGTCACGCCCAGATCGGTTTCCAACAACGCAATCGCGCTGCTAATGGCCGATTGAGCCTTGCGCTGGTCCCGCGCCACGGCGGAAAACGAACGTTTCTCGGCGACACCGACAAACAGCCGCAGCTGCTCCAGATTCCACAGAACACTCATGACCCGACCTATCTCGTATGCAGATAGGTAATGACTTTACCCCATCTGACAGCGCCCTAAAATGTCCACACAGAAAGACGCACCCTTCAAGAGGATTTTCGCCTATGAACGCTTACTACTACCTGGCCATCGCCATCTGCGCCGAAGTGATCGCCACCGTGTCGATGAAAGCGATCAAAGGCTTGAGCACACCCCTGCCTCTGCTGCTGGTGATCGCCGGCTACGGCATCGCATTCTGGATGCTGACCCTGGTGGTGCGCACCGTTCCGGTGGGCGTGGCGTATGCGGTCTGGGCCGGGATGGGGATCGTCATGGTCAGCGTGGCAGCGCTGTTCATCTACGGGCAGAAGCTGGATGTGCCGGCGATGCTGGGGATGGCGTTGATTGTGCTGGGGGTTGTGGTGATTCAGCTCTTTTCCAAGACGGCCGGGCACTGAAGCTGCAAGCTGCAAGCTGCAAGCTGCAAGCAAAGGCTATCCCTCTTGCTTGTAACTTGCAGCTTGAAGCTTGAAACTTGCCGCTTCATTTCCCGCGAGGTCGCTGCATGCCATCCGTTATTTCCACCGACGTTCTGATTGTCGGCGCCGGAGTCGCCGGCCTCTGGCTGAATGCGCGCCTGCGCCGCCAGGGCTTTTCGACTGTGTTGGTGGAAAGCGCCAGCCTCGGCGGCGGGCAGAGCATCAAATCCCAGGGCATCATCCATGGTGGCGCCAAGTACGCCTTGCACGGTGCCCTCACCGGCGCCTCGGAAGCCATCGCCGACATGCCACGCCGCTGGCGCGAAGCCCTGGCTGGCGAGGGCGAACTGGATCTGTCCGGCGTGCGCCTGCTGTCCGAAGCTCACTACCTCTGGTCTCCCGGCACCCTGGCCGGCAATCTCACCAGCTTCTTCGCCAGCAAGGCCGTGCGTGGGCGGGTCGATCAGGTCAAGGGCGAGCAACTGCCGCCGGCCCTGCAAGACAAGCGCTTCAAGGGCAAGGTCTATCGCCTGGCCGAATTGGTGGTGGACGTCCCCAGCCTGCTTGCACGGCTGGCAGATCTGGCCGGCGATGGTTTGCTGGCCGGCAAAGATATCGAGCCGTTGCGCGACGGCGACGAACTGATCGGCCTCAAGGTTGATGGCCGCGAGATCCGCGCCCAGCGTATCGTCCTCAGCGCCGGGGCCGGCACCGCCGATCTGCTCAGTGCCCTGGGCCTGGAGCAACCGGCCATGCAGCGTCGGCCGTTGCACATGGTGCTGGTCAAGGGACCGAGCCTCAAGCCGCTGTACGCCCACTGCCTGGGGGGCGGGCCGAAGCCGCGCATCACCGTGACCACCCACCCGGCCGCCGATGGCCAATGGGTCTGGTACCTGGGCGGCGACATTGCCGAAGCCGACGGCGTGGCCCGCGAGCCCGCCGCGCAGATTGCTACCGCCCAGAAAGAACTTGGCCAATTGCTGCCCTGGGTCGACCTCAGCGCCGCACAATGGGCCACGCTGCGGGTCGACCGCGCCGAACCGCTGCAATCGGGCCTGACCCGCCCGGACAACGCCTTTCTCGCCGAACAGGATCGCCTGCTGGTGGGCTGGCCGACCAAACTGGCCCTGGCCCCGGACTTTGCCGATCGAGTGATCGCCACGCTACAACGCGATGGCATCACCCCCAGCCATCCGGCGCCATTGCCGGACCTGCCGAAACCGCCCATGGGCATCCCGGCCTGGGAGCAACTGCTGCCATGAGCCAACCGACCCTGCACGACTTGCATCGCCCGCTGGGCAATAACGGCCCGCGGGTTTCACCCCTGGGCCTGGGGACCGTCAAGCTCGGCCGCGACCAGGGGGTCAAATACCCCAACGGTTTCCAGATTCCCGATGACGACGAAGCGCGCATGCTGCTCAAACTGGCGCGTGACCTGGGCATCAACCTGATCGACACCGCGCCGGCCTATGGCCGCAGCGAAGAACGCCTGGGCCCGTTGTTGCGCGGCCAGCGTCAGGATTGGGTGATTGTCAGCAAGGTCGGTGAAGAGTTCAGTGACGGCCAGTCGCACCACGATTTCAGTGCCGCCCACACCCGACTCTCGGTGGAACGCAGCCTCAAGCGCCTGGAAACGGACTACATCGACATGGTGCTGGTGCACTCCGACGGCAACGACCTGGCGATCCTCAACGACAGCGAGGTCTACCCAACCCTGGCGGCGCTCAAGCGCGAGGGCAAGATCGGCGGCTTCGGCTTTTCCGGCAAAACCGTCGAGGGCGGTTTGAAAGCCCTGGAGCAAGGCGATTGCGCGATGGTCACCTACAATCTGAACGAACGAAACGAGAAGACTGTCATTGACTACGCAGCCTTGCATGGCAAGGCCATTCTGGTGAAGAAAGCCTTGGCCAGCGGTCACGTCTGCCTGAACCCGGGTGTGGACCCGGTCCGGGCCAGCTTCGAACTGTTGTTTGAACATCCCGGTGTCGCCAGTGCTATTGTCGGCACCATCAATCCGCTGCACCTCGCCCATAACGTCGCGACCGTAGCCAAGGTCCTACGTAAAAACTGACGCCGCCCTGCGCGGCCTTAAGGAAGGAGCCGACATGCCGCGCACGCTCATCAGAAAAAACCCCAGCAACTTCAAGACCCTGCCCCTGTTCGTCGAAGCGACACCCGAAGGCCTGACTTACCAGAGCGTCGGGATGCCATTGAATTTTTCCCAGACCTTGCAGCGGCGCCGTCCGGTGACGGTGGAGGACCCCGAGCGTTTTTCCCTGGAACTGGCAAACCTTGGTGTCTCGGTGCGCCTGACCCTGCACTGGCAGAACCGCGACTATTGGGTGCTGGTGCGCCAGCGTCGACAAGACCGCGGCGACGTGGTGCTCAAGTTGATTTCCGGTTATGTCCCGGCCCATGAGCTTAACCTGCCGCTGCTCACCGCCATCAGTGAAATTGCCGAAGAATGCCTTCTGGAAACCCCCGAGGGCTGGCTTGGTGGACGCTTCAATGACACCTGGTTGCCCGCGCCCTACGCCACCGCCCTGCATTATCGTGAAGCCTTGCCGTTTCGCCTGACGCCGCTGTCCGGTTCGGCCCGCCCAGTGCGCAGCGCCAACCTGCAACTGATCGAGCGACCACGCGCCTACGTGCACCTGCCGACGGCCTCGCTGCAACTGATTTACGATTTGCGCCTGGATGTGCCCAAGGAAGCCAAGTCCCTGAGTCTGTTTCATGTGGATGAGCGCCTGGAGGGAGACCAACTGGTGGCGCGCCTGGACCGCAAGCGACCCGATCTTTACCTGATGCCGCTACAGGACGGCCAACCCTTGCCCGAGCTGTACACCTTGAAGAAGGATCAACTGTACCCGGCCAGCACCCGCGGGCTGTACCTGGCGGAGAGTTTTGCCAGGCAGGACGGCTGGCTGGTACGAGACGAGCGGATTCGCTGGAAGGATTGGCTGCACCAGCAAGGGCTGACGCCACCGGGCAAGGAGTCGGGGCTGACCCGGCTGAGGGGCAAGGCCCGGCAATTGCTCAAGAAGATCGTGCCGCGCAAGGTGGCTCGTTAACGTCATCGAGTTGATGATGGGCCCTATGGGAGCGAGCCTGCTCGCGATGGCGTTGGACCCGTCAGCCTCGATTTGGCTGACACATCGCTATCGCGAGCAGGCTCGCTCCCACAGGTTGGCGCATTGCCTGACACATTGTCACCAGCAAAGGCTCAGTGATTGCGGATCTTTTCCACAATCGCCGTCGTCGAGCTGTTTTCCACCAGCCCCAACACCTTCACAGTGCCGCCGTAGGCCGCGACAATGTCCGCTCCCACGACCTGATCGATCCCGTAATCACCGCCCTTGACCAGCACATCCGGCTTGACCTCGCGCAGCAGGTTTTCCGGCGTGCCTTCGCTGAAGCTGATCACCCAATCCACCGCGCCAAGACCAGCCAGGACCGCCATGCGCCGGTCGACGCTGTTGATCGGCCGCCCAGGTCCTTTGAGACGACTCACGGATGCATCGTCGTTGACCGCGACGATCAGGCGATCGCCCTGGGCCCGGGCCTGCTCGAGATAGGTCACGTGGCCGGCATGCAGGATGTCGAAGCAGCCGTTGGTGAAAACGATTGTCTCGTTGTGGGCACGGGCGTCGTCGACGGCCAGCAGCAATTGCTCCAGGCCCAGCACGCCCCGCTCGGAGCCTTCTTCGCGCTGGATCGCGCGGCGTAGCTCCGGGGCGCTGATGGCGGCAGTACCGAGCTTGCCGACGACAATGCCCGCCGCCAGGTTCGCCAGGGCCACCGCATGGGGCAGTTCCTCGCCGGCGGCGATGGCCGCGGCCAGGGTGGAAATCACGGTATCGCCGGCACCAGTCACGTCGAACACTTCACGGGCACGCGCCGGCAGGTGCAACGCCGGATGATCGGGACGCAGCAGGGTCATGCCATGTTCGCCACGGGTCACCAGCAAAGCGCCGAGGTCGAGGTCTTGCATCAGCTGTGCGCCTTTGCTCACCAGTTCGTGCTCATCGGCGCAACCGCCGACGATGGTTTCGAATTCGCTGAGATTCGGCGTGATCACGCTCGCGCCGCGGTAGATCGAGAAATCCTTGCCCTTGGGGTCAGCCAGTACCGGAATGCCACGGGCACGAGCGGCCTGGATCAGCGCCTGATGGTTTTTCAACGCACCTTTGCCGTAGTCCGACAACACCAGCACCTTGACGCCTTCGAGCAGGTTATCGACCTCCGCCCCGAGGGCCAGGGGATCGGTGGCGAACGGTTCTTCGAAATCGATCCGCAACAGTTGCTGGTGACGGCTCATGACCCGCAGCTTGACGATGGTCGGCTGGTGCGCAACCCGCTGGAAAATCGCCCGCACGCCGGCGCCATTGAGGCTATTGGTCAGGCTGTCGGCGGCTTCGTCGTCACCGGTCACCCCCACCAGAGAGGCCGGCGCACCAAGGGCGGCGATGTTCAAGGCAACGTTGGCGGCACCACCGGGACGGTCCTCGATGTGTTCGACCTTGACCACCGGAACCGGCGCCTCAGGGGAAATCCGTGAGGTACCGCCATGCCAATAGCGGTCGAGCATGACATCGCCGACCACCAATACAGGGGCTTGATCGAATCGCGGCATGGACAACTTCATGGAGCATCCCACATACAAAATGAACAGGGCCGCGATATTAGCACAGGGTTGAGGAAGGCTCTTGCATGGCTGTAAGCGGATGCGACAGCAGTTCTGGAGTCAGCGCTGCAGCAATGCCCACAACCGCTCGCAGGCCTCGCTCAGCGCTAGCTCGCCCGTGTCGATATCGCAATCGGGCTCCAGGGGGGCTTCGTACGGGCTGTCGAGACCGGTGAAATTTTTCAACCGTCCGGCCCGCGCTTCCCGATAAAGCCCCTTGGGGTCACGCAGGGCACAAACCTCGAAAGACGTGCTGACATAGACTTCAAGGAAAGCACCCTCGGGAAACAACTTGCGTGCCGCTTCGCGGTCGGCGCGAAATGGCGAAATGGCCGCAACGATGACAATCAGTCCGGCGTCGACCATCAACCGTGCCACTTCGGCGATACGCCGGACGTTTTCCTTGCGGGCTTCAGACGTCATGCCCAGGTCGCTGCACAAACCTCGGCGCAAGTTGTCGCCATCAAGCAGACAGGTATGAAGACCACTGCCGTGAAGCCGTACTTCCAGCGCATTGGCCAGTGTCGACTTTCCCGCCCCGGAAAGTCCGGTCAACCATATGCATCGCGGCTGCTGGGATTTGATCGCCGCCCGGGCCTCGGGAGAAATCGAGAGCCCATGCGGCTGTTGTAGCGAGACCTTTACCGTTCCATCCATAGCCGAGCCTCTCGCGAATATTGGAATCGCGCAAAACCGAAATCAGGCGAAGGTACCTTTCGTCACGTCGTCGGTGCCATCGATGAAATCCTTCTCATGCAAGCGGGCGTATAAACCGTTCAGTGCCAACAACTCTGAATGAGTACCTCGCTCGACAATACGCCCCTTGTCCATCAGCAGGATCAAGTCAGCCTTCTCGATGGTAGACAAGCGATGGGCGATCACTAGGGTGGTGCGTCCCTTCATCACTTGGTCAAGAGCTCCCTGGATGTGGCGCTCAGACTCGGTGTCGAGGGCCGAAGTGGCCTCATCCAAAATCAACAGGGGAGCGTTCTTGAGCAGGGCCCGAGCGATCGCCAGGCGCTGGCGCTGACCGCCGGAAAGCAGAACACCGTTTTCGCCCACCAAGGTGTCGTAACCCTGAGGCATTTGCTCAATGAATTCGGCCGCGTAGGCGTCTTCGGCAGCCTTGCGCACGTCCTCGAACGGGGCGCCTGCCAGGTCACCGTAGGCAATGTTGTTGGAAACGCTATCGTTGAACAGGGTGACCTGCTGAGTCACCAGGGCGATGTGACGACGCAAGTTAGTCAGCTTGTATTGCTCGACGTCCAAACCGTCGAGCAGGATCTGACCTTTGTCGTGATGATAAAAGCGCGGAATCAGGTTGGCCAAGGTCGACTTGCCGCTGCCTGAGCGCCCTACCAGCGCGATCATTTGCCCTTCTTCTGCGGTAAAGGAAATGTCGTCGAGCACGAGTTTTTCGGTGCCTGGGTACTGGAAGCTCAGGTTGCGCACCTCCAGGCGACCGTTTACACGAGCGATTTCCTGAGTCCCCGTATCCACTTCCGGCTCTTCGTCTAGTTGCTCGAAAATACTGTCCGCTGCCGCCAATCCTTTCTGGATCGTGGCGCTGACTTCCGACAGTTGACGAATGGGCTTGGGCAGCAAACCCGCAGCAGTGATGTAGGCGACCAGCTCACCGGCAGAAGCATCGCCGCGAAGATAAAGCACCAAGTACATCAGTACGGCCATACCAATATAAATCACCAGTTGCAGCATCGGCGTATAGATCGACTGGGTGCGGGTCATGCCCAGGCTGCGGTTCATATTGTCAGCACTGGCCTTGTGGAACCGTTCGATTTCGTAGGCTTCACCGCCAAAACTGCGAACGACACGGTAGCCCTGGATCGTCTCCGAAGCCACATGGGTCACATCACCCATCGCCACCTGGATTTTCTTGCTCTGCTTGCGAAATTTCTTGCTCGCGCTACTGACCATCAACGCGATGAAGGGAAGGATCGCCAGCAAGACGAGCGTCATTTTCCAGTTGCTATAAAGCAGGTATCCGAAAAGGAATACGACGGTCAGGCCTTCGCGGATCACCACTTTGATCGCATCGGTGGCAGCACCGGTGACCATGGTCACGTTATAGGTAATGCGTGAAATCAGGTGCCCCGAGTTATGGTTGTCAAAATAGCGGTTAGGCAGGGTCAGCAAGTTGTCGAACAGGGCGCAACGCAGGTCATGAACCACGCCACGGGCGACCTTGGCCAAATAGTAGTTACCTAGAAATGAGCCTATGCCTTGATAGACAGCAATGAGCACGATCAACAATGGCACGCCAAGCACCAGTGAAATCCCCATAAACTGGGTGTCGCTGGGCTTTTGCAAAGCGTCGAGAAAGTGCTTGAGCATGTCCGCCAGCATCGGTTGACTGGATGCGAACAGCACGAAGCCGATGATACTGATGGCAAAAGCTCCCCAATAAGGGAGCACGTATTTCAGCAACCGCAGGTAAATCTTCATGCTCGATTGCTGGTCGGGATTGGCCATTCGGTGCGCCTCGGACATTTGAAAAGAGAGACAAGCTGCGGATTGTAACAGCGAACCCATTACAACATCGGCTCAGTCAGGACGGCCGCCAAAAGCACAGAGACAGTGTTCGCATCAGCGCCGCAGGCATCAAGAAACGGAAGCGCTTTGCTTGGCGTCTGTAGTTGCCGTTTTCCCACGAGCAGCCAATACGATACTCACGGCGATCGGCAGCCATGTGATCAACCAGTCCGCGTTGGGTTTGAGCCAAAGACCAATGCCATCCGTCAGTAACGATGCCCCGGAAAAAACCCACAGCGCCAGCAACATTTGCCCCAGCGGTTGCGCTCGCGAAATCCAACCACGCCAACCAACCGCCAGCCACAGCCATCCGAATAACAGCAGACCAGGAACACCGAGGCGCACGCCGATATCCAGGAAGAGGTTATGGGGGTGCTTGAATGAACGTCCGATTTCAGGGATCGGGATGAGATATTCATGGAATCCTAGCCCCAACGCCCAGTGTTCCAGTAGCAATTGAACGCCGCCGCTCCATAGCTCCGGACGAAAGGAAACACCACGCTGGAGAAGGATCTGTGGCTTGTACAGAGCAACAGATGCCACGCCCAGGATTACCAGAAAGATCAAGGCGGCCCACAAGCGTGACGGTCGCGCCGCCCCCATTACAAGTAGACAGGCCAACAAACCGATCCACACACCGCGCGTCTGACTGAAGCCAAGGAACAGGGCATACCCCAGGGCCGGAATCAGCAACAACACCATTACGCGGGGGCTGAACCGTTTGGTCTGAAACGTGAAGGCGCCAATAATCGCCAAGGCCCCCACTGCATGCGCAGCCATGATCGCTGCGTCCCACAAGCCTATGGCAATCACCCGAGCGTTGAATGGCTTGACGGACAGTTGATAGAAGTAGACCCACGAAGCCGCTGCAAAAAAACCTCCGACAATCGATGCGTACAGCAGCATGGACTCGAACCGCCACTTACTGTTCTGTGCAGCCAATAATACGCCCAGCAGAGTTAGCGCAGCGTAAAGTGTCACCTTGCTCTTGCCGAAGACGTCATCCCCCCCCTGCAGCGCCAATACCAGTAGGGTCCAGGCCACAAACAGGATGAAGAGCAGACATTCCGGCTGCCTGAGCAATGAGCGAAAATCCCGACGAAACAGCGCCAACAAGGCGGGTAGCCACAATAGGAAAATCAAACTCTGGTGATAAAGCTTGTTACTCGGTAGTACCCATGCTCCACACAGCAGTATCAGAAATCCGGTCGATGCCCACAACGTCAGTACATCTTTGTCGATGAGCCTTCTCACTGCTGCTAGCACTCGGTTTTCCCCAGCATTCTGTTAGCGACCCGCTGCAACTGGGCGTTGTCGGCATTTTTCCAGCCGCCCTTGATGCAATAGTGTTCAGAGAGGTAGTGAAGGAAGTTGCGTCTCAACTGATCGTTGAGCGGCCATTGCGCAAACGCGCGCGCCAGCCCCATTAGCTGCTCGGCATTATCGGCGTGCATCACCAACCCCTCGATATTGAAGAACGCCTGGCCCAAGGTCAGCACCGGCTTACCCAAAAGCAAAGCCTCAAGGCCCACCGTTGAGTTCAGCGTGACCACAAACTGACTGGCCTCGATCAATTGCTGGGTGGAGTTGCCATTGGCGAACAACAGACGAGCGTGAGTGCGTTCATGCAAATCTGGATAGTGCTGGCGGCTGGATGGATGTTCTTTGAAGACCACTGTCAAACCGGTCTCGTCGGCCAGGCGCTCACCCAGGGCAAACATCTCCCGCATGTTCCGAACCCAAGGAGAAAACAACCGAACCTGACTATCGCGGTCATCCTGAAACGGAATAAAGACGAATTGCTCAGGTAATACTATTGGGGGAGGACCGCTGGCACGGGGCTTACGAGGAATCAGGACAGGCGCCGCCTGATGGTCAGGCACGGGATAAGGATAATTGAGATAAAAATCGACCTCACGCGGAACGGCGTTCAGGAAATTCACACCCTGGGGGTCAACGGTCGTGGTGTCGGGTAACAAGCCATTCTCGAAGAAGAACGTCTTACACCCAGGCGCAGCCAACGCCATTAACAGTTGGCAGTATCGATGTCCCCCATTCCAGAATACCAGCACATCGGGACGCTCGCGGTCGAGCAGGGCCTGGACACGCAACGCAACCCAGAGGAGTTCCAGACGTAACAATAAGCGATACAAGCGACCGGTGCTCTTATTCTTGACGCGCCGTTCCTCGCATTTTCTTTCGATCAGGTTTGGGCTGTCGATTCGCGAAAGCACCCTGGATACTCGTAAGGATCTTGGCCAGGGCATCTCTGAAGGAGTAACGACTGTACCTTGTAGCTCGGTCTCATTAAGCAATCGATTGAAATAAAGCCCCTGATGCTTGGCCAGGGAAATGAACAGCATTTTCGTCATAGGGTGTCCAGAAAGTAGGCCGCATTCACCTACCAAAGTGTTTCATAACCGCCGTGCGACCAGTCCGCAGACATTAACATCCCGCTATTCAACGGCCCGCGCATAGGAGACTGCCAACATGAATCAAAAGATAACTAGTCGGTGGCAATGCCCGGGCAGCCCGCGCAAACAGGGGCATGCACCTCCTGAAAATTGGCACGACTATACCACAGCGGTTTTTTGCAGCATGCACACTGCGGTAACATACCCGGCTGCCCACCACGGGCATGCCTTGGAGCCTTGATGCAAACGCTCGATCACATTTCTTACCTCAACATGCGCGAAGACGCTGACGTTCTCGAAGCCGACGGCAAAGGGGACAAAGTTCTGCGTCTTGCCGATGGATCGATACTCAAGCTATTTCGCCGTAAACGCCTGCTGACCTCTGCCCTCTGGGCACCCTACGCCAAGCGCTTCGCCGACAACTGCAGAGCACTGCAGGAACGAAAAATCGAGTGTCCGAAAATTCGCCGGATTTATCGCATCCCCAGTATCGAGCGCGATGCAGTGCATTACGACCCATTGCCTGGGCGAACCCTGCGTCAGTTACTCGGCGTCGAGGGGAATGATGATCTTCGCGCACGGCTGGGCGAATTCATTGCCGGCCTACATGAAACCGGCATCTACTTTCGCTCCGCACATCTGGGCAACGTGGTATTGACGCCCCACAACACGCTTGGACTGATCGATGTCGCAGACCTGCGCTCTCAATGCAAGCCTCTGCGCAAAGGCCTTCGCCTACGCAACTTCAAGCATATATTGCGCTATCGCCAAGACCGCGAATGGCTGCTCAAGGACAACCAATTTCTTGAGCACTACCTGAACAATCAACACGTCTGCAGCGAGCGTGAACTGAACCAGGTGCTCAACCCCTGAGCCCCCAGCCGCCGACGTCAGCCAGCGGCGGCTAACTTGAAGGTTTCGAAGTTGCACGCAGGATCGGAGCCGCGAAGCAGGTCATCAACCAGCTGGGTGGTCTTCAGCAGTCCTTGGGAACCGTGTACCAAATGATAATCGGCAAAGCGCCGGGCTTGGGCCGAATGCGCTTGGTAATCCTGCTCAAGCGCTTTCAGTTGCCGGGAAAGCCCCTGCCCATCGCTCACTTGAGGCCCGAAAAATAACGAATGAGAGAAAATATCCACATCGCTGCCGGCATTCACGTGAATCACTGGTCGGCCCGCCAGACCCGCCTCAATGCCAGCGTTGGACATGATGTTAATGACGACACTGGCCTGCGCCAAAGCCTGAGCCAGCGAACACTGGCTATCCAGCAACTCGATATTGGTAAACTGCGCAGCGGCATCGCCCCAGAATCTCGCCTTGCTGCGAGGGTGGCGCTTGAACAGCAAACGATAGTCCGGATTTTGTCCGGCCCAATCACGCAGTAACCGATAGGTGTCCTGATAACCCGATTCTTTTTCTCGGTCAGGACCAACCCCCAGAATCAATAACGTTTTAAGAGCCGGATCAGCGCCCGGCAGATCATAAGTTTCGTCAGCAAGGTAAGAACCGACCAACACCACCGTCGACTCACCGAACCGCAATCTTCGCTCTTGCAATGCAACCAGCGAGCTACGACCAAAAACACCATAATAGTCGTAGTCGTTCATCCCCAGTCGCCCTGAAGATTCCAAGGTTGTGGCATGAGCCAGTTGTAGCAGTCGTGCCCCACGCGCAGCAAGCGCCAAACGCAAGAACGGAGCATGAAGACTACCATTGCGTTCATTGATCAGTAACTTGGGTGAATACGTCATCACCAGCCACTGGGCATGGGCAGCGTATGCCAAATAACGTAACGGTACAGACTGCGGCGGCGCCATGAGCATACGTCGGGCACAGGCATCCGACGGTGAGCGTAACGCTGCCTCCGCCAGAAGAAGCCCCCGGCTGCGCAGAGCCTCGATCAGAATATTCTTGCGCTGCAACGCCATGGATTTCGGCGCCGAATGCAGCAACAACACCTCACAGGGCATGGCGACAACCGAATCGCTCAAACAAACCCTTGCGCGAATGCCGATCACGAACTCCACCAGCGCATCACGAACCAACCGTAGCAAGCTGGCGAAGCGACCATGCCGCTGGCGCAGCAGTTTCCAGCGATACCGGTCCAGCTCACGCGCTTTCTGTGCCCAGCTCTCTTGGCCCTGGATCACACTTTCACCGGTGAAAGGCGAGCTCACTTGAAAAGCGACCGAATAGCCTTGCGCGTATAAGTCCAGCGCGTGAGCGAGCGAACATCAGTACGCACGGCTTGAATATAAAAAGCCTTGGCGTTGACATAATCACCAGCGCTGTAGCAAGCGCGGAACAGCGACAGGCAGCGTTGAGCAAGGAAAGCCCGGCGCAGATCCTGCAACTGCGGCTGACGCGCCGGAGAAAAAACCTCGTCAACCATCCCCACGCCAGCCGCCAGGGCTTGCTTGAGGTCATGACGCATGCTGTCGTCATGCTTGTGGATCAGCGCCAGTGGCGCATCGAGCACACTGCATGGGAAACCCGCAAGCACCTGAGCAAACACCGGAATATCTTCGACACAGCGCAAATGCTCCGGGTAGTTGCCTGGCCCGAATACTTCTCGATGCATTGCACAGGCACCGTTGGACAGCGATACCGTCTTGTCCAACAGATAACCACGTACGCGCTCACGCGGGGTGGCGGGCAAGGGTTGTACGGCGTGCAGGACACGACGACCATCAGCGAATACCGACCAGTGACCACCGATAATCATGCGGCTGGTGGGATTGCTGGAGATATGCCGAGTCAACGCAGCCAAAGCACCAGGCGCCATCTCATCGTCGGCATCAAGGAAAATCAGATATGGCCCACGAGCCTCCTCGATCCCACGATTACGTACCGAGGACAAACCACCGTTGGGCTTGCGCAAAACCCGAAAGCAACCGGCATGCTCAACTTGGAGTTGTTCCAGGACTTGTGGCGTTGCATCAGTGGAGCCATCATCGATCACCAGCAACTCCGCCTGAGCATCGCGCAGTTGCCCCACCACCGAGTTCACCGCACGAGGCAAGGTATCGGCGTAGTTATAAGCAGGAATGACGACACTGATCAAAACTTCAGTCATAAACATCCACCCCCTCTTTGACCACCAGAATATCCTCCATGATCAGGTATTGCAGGTCAGAGCCAAAGAACATGTTCAGAGCGTCCGTAGGCGAGCAGATCATCGGTTCGCCACGGCGGTTGAGTGAGGTGTTCAGGGACACGCCGTTGCCGGTCAGTACTTCCAGAGCCTTCATCATGTCGTAATAGCGTGGGTTGTATTCACGCTTGAGTACCTGGGCCCGGGATGTGCCGTCTTCGTGGACGACTTCCGGCACGCGGGTTTTCCACTCTTCAGCCACTTCGAAGGTGAACGTCATGAACGGCGCGGGGTGATCGACCTTGATCATCTGCGGTGCGACCGTGTCGAGCATCGACGGGCAGAAAGGCCTCCAGCGCTCGCGGAACTTGATCTGTTCGTTGATGCGATCGGCCACGCCGCTGGCGCTCGGGCAACCGATGATCGAGCGACCGCCCAAGGCACGCGGGCCAAACTCCATGCGCCCCTGGAACCAGGCCACCGGGTTGCCGTCGACCATGATCTTGGCGATGCGCTCAGGGGTGTTGTCGATCTTGCGCCACGCAGGCTTGCTCGGATGGCGGGCGCAGGCGGCGATGACGTCTTCGTTGCTGTAGGCCGGGCCGAGGTAGACGTGTTCCATCTTCTCCACCGGCACGCCACGGGCGTGGGACACATAAGCTGCCGCCCCCACGGCGGTGCCGGCGTCGCCGGAAGCCGGTTGCACGAACAGTTCCTTGACGTCGTCACGGGCGATGATTTTCTGATTCAGCTTGACGTTCAACGCACAGCCACCGGCGAACGCCAGCTTGCCGGTTTCCTTGAGCACGTCGCCCAGATAGTGGTCGATCATCTGCAGCGCAAGTTTCTCGAACAGCGCCTGCATGCTGGCCGCGTAGTGGATGTACGGCTCGTCGGCGATGTCGCCTTCACGTTTCGGGCCGAGCCATTCGATCAGCTTCGGCGAGAAGTAGAAGCCTTTGCCCTTCTCTTTATATCGACGCAGGCCGATCACGTTGGCGTAGTCGGTATTGATCACCAGTTCGCCGTTTTCAAACGAGGCCAGGCGCGAGAAGTCGTACTTGCTGGCATCGCCGTAAGGCGCCATGCCCATGACCTTGAACTCACCGTCGAGCATCTCGAAACCCAGGAACTCGGTGATCGCGCCATACAGGCCGCCGAGGGAGTCCGGGTCGAAGAATTCCTTGATCTTGTGGATCTTGCCGTTTTCGCCGTAGCCGAAGAAGGTCGTGGCGTATTCACCCTTGCCGTCGATGCCCAGGATCGCGGTTTTCTCCTGGAAGCCCGAGCAGTGGTACGCACTGGAGGCGTGGGCCAGATGGTGCTCGACCGGCTCGATCTTGATCTTTTTCGGATCAAAACCCAGCTGCTCCAGGCACCAGACAATCTTGCGGCGATAGCGCTTGTAGCGACGGTTGCCCATCAGGATCGCATCGAGGGCGCGATCCGGGGCGTACCAGTAACGCTTGGCGTAATGCCAGCGCGCTTCGCCGAACAGGCTGATCGGGGCGAACGGGATTGCCACCACGTCGACGTCGGACGGCTTGATGCCGGCCTGTTCCAGACAGAACTTCGCCGACTCGTAGGGCATGCGGTTCTTTGCATGTTTATCGCGTACGAAGCGCTCTTCCTCGGCCGCCGCGATCAGCTTGCCGTCGATGTACAGCGCTGCGGAGGGATCATGGCTAAGGGCGCCGGACAGGCCAAGAATCGTCAATGCCACAGGGGTCTAGCCTCTTAATGTCTGCATGCGAGGCGACAAACGCCTCGAAAAAAGATGTGCCGCACGCCGGGGCGCGGGGCAGCTAAAGGGCGGGATTATAGCTTAAAAGCGTTGGCAAGCCTCGTAGGAGCTGCCGAAGCTGCGATCTTTTGATTTTGATCTTTCCCTTGAACCTCAAGGGGTAAAACAAAGATCGCAGCCTTCAGCAGTTCCTACACAGAAGACGTGCCAAAGCAGCTATCGGGGCACCCTTCAAAAGCTTTTGGGCAACCGCTGATCAATCACCTGATACAACGCACTGTCTTGCGGCCAGTTGCGCATGAACCGCGCACGATCCCTGGCATAGGCGGGGGTGAAGCTGGAGAGGCTGCGGTGCTGGCACATGGAGTCCAGGTCGATCAGCGCCCAGCGATCGTCCTGCCAGAGCAGGTTGTGGCCCTTGAAATCGCCGTGACTAATACGCTCGCGGATCAGGCCGGCGAACAACCGGTCCAGCGCCAGCAACTCAGGCTCGGGAGCGGCGCCGTTTTCGACGTAAGGGGCCAGGCGTTCGATGATGTCAGGCCCCGACAGGTGCTCGGTCACCAGGTAGGCGCCGCGACGCAGCCACAGAAAACGCTTTTCCAGCAGCGCCAGCGGCTTGGGCGTGGCGATACCGAGGAACGTCAGGCGATGACCTTCGCGCCAGGCATGCCAGGCGCGGCTCGGACGCCAGAAGCGCTTGAGCCAGTGGGCGAAGTTTTTGATGTTGTAGCGCTTGATCAACACAGAGCGCCCGTCCACATCGACTTTACCAACGCTCGCCGACCCACCGGTCTTGTATAAGTGGCCTTGGTCAAGCAAGGCATCGGCCTGCTCCAGTACGGGCGCCATGACCGCCTCTTCATCACGACGAATCGCCCGCAAACCGAACGGACCACGCTGCACGCTGAACAGACTGCACTCACGCCCGACTTTTTCCAGAAAGTCATTCAGGCGCCAGGCGTACACCTTGTCGATCTGTTTTTGCAGCGCCTCCATGGGCAAGGCGTGCTCGGCGTTGCCCAGCAGGTAATGCACCAACAACTCTTCGTTGAAAGGCTCGAGGGATTTGGGCAACTGGGCGAAAAACACCCCCAGGTTTTCGAGCACTTTGTTGCGCGACAATGGCTGGCCCGGGGTTTCGGCGCGGATGCCGCCTCCGTCGATCAAATAGAGTTTGCCGCCGTGACGCAACAGATTGTCCAAGTGCAAATCTTCCTGCCACAGGCCTTTGCTGTGCAGTTGTGCAATCGCTCCCAACGCCTCGGCCAGTACCGCCGTTTGTTCGTCGGCGAGCAGTGGCAGGCCCTCGACCTGTTTCCAGGCGTCCCCGAGGCTTTCGGCCCCCTCGAGCAATTCGAACAGCAGCCAGCCACCCTCGCCTTCTTTCAGGCCATCGGCCAGCAACAGCGGCGTAGTCAGCCCCTGCTCGGCCAGCAGCCGCACGCCTTGCAGTTCGCGGTGAAAGTGCCTGCCCGCTTTGCTGCCGACCAGCAACTTGGCCAACACCGGACGGCCGCGCCAGACGCCAGCACCGACGTAGCGCTGTCCCGGCAACACACGCAACAGGGAAAGCAGCTGCAATTGCGCCGGGCCGGCGGCGTCCGCCAGCTCCAGGCTCAAAGGCAGGTTGGGGCTGCGGCCGGCGTTCTTCAATTCGGATAAATGCATCAACGAGCCTCCTTATGGCTGCGCCGGGCGGTCAGACGAGTCATCCAGCGGTCAACCAGTGCACTCTTGAGCGGTTGATCCAGGTAGGTGCAGAGCATCTGGCGCACATCGTCGTCACTCCAGGCTCGCGCGCGACGCAGCAAGGGCTCCAGGTCCTTGATTCGATCCCGCTGACCGAACAGTAGCGGCCGGGTCTTTTCGAGGTCGATCAACTGCGCCTGATAGCCACTGGCGGTGGCTTGCAAAAAAATGTGCTTGGGGTAGAAGCAACCATGGACCTGGCGCATGCCGTGCAGGCGTCGCGCCAACTGCCCGCAAGCCTGCAGGACGGTGGCGCGTTGCGTCGCCGCCAGGCTGGACCAGCGTTGCAGCAATGAATCCAGGTCATCCCAACCGTCCAGGGCACGCGTCAGCAGAATCGCCCGCACCTCCCCGCCCACGTTGCGCTGACCATAGAACACCGCTTGCAGGGCCGGAATCCCCAGTTGGCGGTAACGCCTGATGTTGCGAAACTCCCGGTAAAAGCTGGGCTCGCCGAAGGGGTGGGACCACGTCCTGGTGAGGTAATTACTCTGGCGCTTGAGGTAATAACCCCGCCCTTCCAGTTCCAGCCGGAAGACACTGCTCCAACCGCCGCCCGCGGTGTTGGGTTCATCCACCGCATCCAATTGCAGGTCCCAAAGGGCTTCGAAGCTATCCAGGCCGTGGCGTTGCAACAATGACTGGTCTTCAGTCGCCAGAAAATCAGTCATTCACGCCCCTCGAAAAATCTCACCACGTGACGGATGCGCTTCTTGTCACACGCATCGAGCCGGTTACGCTGGCGATACTGCAGGTAAAAACGCAGGCGCTGAGTGGCTGACAAATGATACTTGGCCACCTTGTCCAGGCACGCCAGGTCTTTGGTGATGCGATAGTTGAGCCAGAAACCGCGCCAGAAATCGCCGTTGGGGCAATCGATAAAGAACAGCCGTGACTGCTCGTCGATCAGCAAGTTGCGCCATTTCAGATCGTTATGGGTAAAACGATTTTCGTGCATGGTTCGGGTATAGCCGGCCAGTTGCCGACTCACCCCGTCGACCCAGGCACGATTGGCCAGCCTTGGATCGTGACGCCTTGCCAATGCCGAGAGGTCTTCGGTGCCCGGCAGCTCGCGCGTGATCATCGCGCCACGGTCATAGGCTGCGCCACGTCGCTCCAGCCCCCAGGCCACGACTTCGGCAGTGGGGATGCCCCACTTGGCGAAGCGCTTGAGGTTCTGCCATTCGGACTTGACCCGCGGCTTACCCAAGTATCGCCGCAGCCCCTTGCCGGCCCCGGTGTAGCGCTTGACATAGTAATTCACGCCGCTGCGCTGTACCCGAATCACCTCGGACAGCGGGTCCCGCGTCAGACGCTCGCCCTCTAGGGCGAACACTGCATCAAGACTGCCGAAATCCTCTGCCAGCTCAGCGTAGGAAGGCTCCAGTACCCAACCCGACATCAGAGCGCGCCCCCGTACCGCAGCTTGCGCGCATAAAGCCGGTTGGCTTTGCCTTCGAGCCAGGTCAGCAGCGAAGCTTCTTCGGCCAGGATCCGCCGTAGCGGCTGCTGGAAATAGCCCTTGAGGAAGCGCAACTTGTCACGCCGGGTCAGACCGATGTCCAGTGCAGAGAAATACAGCGCCGCCAGGTCCTTGTTGCGCCAACGAAGGGGGATGGCCGGACGGATCTGCGCACGGTGCAGGTCAATCACAGAAAGTTTGAAATCCGTGGCGGTCACGGGCTTATCGGTGTGCAGCAGAAAGTGGCAGATGTAGCAGTCGCGATGGTTGACCCCGGCCCGATGCATCATGCCGGTCATGCGCGCCACTTCGGCGATCAGGGCTCGCTTGAGCTTCGGCTGTGGCGGCTGCTTGACCCAGTCCATGCTGAGATCTTCGAGACTGACGGTCGGCGCCAGTTCTTCGGTGACGATGAACGAATGCTGGTCGGCCGGGTTGCTGCCTTTCTCGCCATAGGCGACGGCGGTCATGGTCGGCACACCGACTTGCTGCAAGCGCTGGATGGCTTTCCATTCCTGTCCCGCACCCAGTACCGGCAACTTGGCGGTCAGCAGGTTCTTGAAGATCTCGCGCCAACCGATGCCACGGTGGATTTTCACGAAAAAGCCACGACCATCCACCTCCGTGCGCAAGGTGCGCCGGGCTTCCAGTTCGCGATAGACCTCGCCCTTGAGCGCCTCGACTTCGGCGAACGCATCGCGTCCGGCCCAAAGGCTCTTGAACGGTTCGGCCAGCATCAATTTCATTGTGCGTGCTCCGCCAATATCACATCGGCCGCGTGCTGCGGCATGCTGTAGAGGTCGGCCGTCTCGGCGAAGGCCAGACCGTTGCGGCTCCAGGCCGCGCGTGCGTCGGCGTCACCCAACATCCGCCCCAGGTACTCGGTGAGCTGCGCCTGTTCGAACGGCTCGTCCAAGACCAGGCCACTGTCGGCCTCGGCGATGTAATGGGCGTATCCACACACCGCGCTGACCAGCACCGGCAAGCCGGCCACCAGCGCTTCAAGCAGTACGGTGCCGGTGTTCTCGTTGTACGCCGGGTGGATCAACAGGTCGGCGCCCAGCAGGAAACGCGGAATGTCGCTGCGGCCCTTGAGGAAGCGTACGTTGTCACCAAGCCCCAACGCGGCGCTCTGCAATTGGAATACTTTGGGGTCGTCCTGGCCGATTACAAACAGGCGGGTGCGTTTTTTAAGCTGCGAAGGTAGCGCGGCCAGGGCCTTGAGGCTGCGATCCACGCCCTTGGTCTTGAACCCGGAACCGATCTGCACCAGCAGCAGGTCATCATCGGCCAGATCGAATTCAGCACGAAACGCGGCGCGAACCTCATCGGCGTCGGCGGGCCGGCGACGATCCTGGGCGATGCCCGGTGGCAGCAGGTGAAAGCGCTCCAGCGGCGTGTCGTAGTGCTTGATGAACAAAGGCTGTTGCACTTCGGAAATCATCAGTATTTCGGTCTTGGCATCCTTGGCGAATACCGCTCGCTCGTACTCGGAAAAGTGGCGGTAACGCCCCCAACGCCGGTACAGCGAATTGCGCAGGTTCTGCGCCTTGTCTTCAAAGCAGCCGTCAGCGGCGTAATACACGTCCAGGCCGGGCATTTTGTTGAAGCCGATCAAACGGTCGACCGGACGCTTGGCCAGGTCATTTTCCATCCACGCACTGAGTTTTTCATTGCGACGGTGGTTGAACAGCGCCTTGACCGGCGCCACGAGCACTTCGAAGCCCGGCGGGACGTCACCTTCCCAGATCAGCGTGTAGACGCGGATCTGGTGACCACGCCGCTGGCATTCCAGGGCGATGCGCATGAAGTCACGCTGCAGGCCGCCGAAAGGGAAGTATTTATAAAGGACAAAAGCCAATTGCATCAGCGCGGCTCCTCAGCCAATAACGTGCTCAAGTGGCTGGCAACACGCTCGGGATTCAGACGCGTGAAGCACAGAGGCTGCTCGCGTTTCAGGTCAAACCGACGGGCATCTTCGGCGGTCGGCGGATAAGTGCATTGTTTCTGCATGCAGGGCGCGCAAGGGAAATCACTGGCGAGGTGAATCTGCCCCTTGCCATAGGCGCCGGTCAGCACCGGGTTGGTGGGGCCGAGCAGTGAAATGGTCGGTACATCCAGGGCCGCGGCCAGATGGCCAAGGCCGGTGTCCACGGCCACACAGGCCTGTGCGCCGGCCAACACCTTGCCCATCCCACCCAGATTCAGCTTTGGCAATACCAGGGCGTTGCGCAGGCCATTGGCAATCCGCTCGGCCCGGGCTTTCTCCAGCGGGCTGCCCCATGGCAGCTTCACCACGACGCCGAACTGCCCCATGCGCTCAACAAGTTGACGCCAGTAGTGCTCAGGCCAGTGCTTGGATTCCCAAGTCGTGCCGTGCAGGAACACCACGTAAGGGTAACTGCGCGGCAATTCAACCAGGCGATCGACATTCAGGCCGTAGCTGCCCATGGTTTTGGGCAGGTCATAACCCAGTGCCACAGCAAACAACTGGCGCACGCGCTCTACCGCATGCTGACCGCGAGCCACGCCCAGGCGACGGGAATAGAAGCGCGCTGCAAGGGGTTCGCGGGCCGATTCTTTATCCAGGCCTGCCACCGGGGCCTTGACGTAGCGGGTCAGCCAGGCGCTTTTCAGCAGGCCTTGGGCGTCGATCACCAGATCGTACTTCTTGGCACGCACGCTTTGCTTGAAACGTCGCCACTCGCCGCTTTTGATGGTTTGCCAGAGGTTCTTGCGCCAGCGACGAATCGCCACCGGAATGACTGTATCCACCGCCGGATGCCAGGTAGGAATTTCGGCAAAGCCTTCTTCCACCACCCAGTCGAACCTGATGCCGGGAATCGCCCGCGCCGCGTCGGTCAGCGCCGGCAGGGTGTGAACCACATCCCCCAGCGAAGAGGTCTTGATCAGCAATACCCGCAAGTTACTGAACCTCCACCGGTGCGCCCTGCAAACGCCCCAGGGCATCGTTCACCGACGGCGGCATGAGCTGGCGCAGGCAGTTGTAATGACCGAAGCGACAGGTGCGGTCGAAGCATGGGCTGCATTCGATGCCCAGGCGTACGACTTCGACTTTTTCGGCCAGCGGCGGCGTAAAGCCCGGCGAAGTGGAACCGTACACGGCCACCAGTGGCCGGTTCAGGGCGGCGGCCACGTGCATCAGGCCGGAGTCGTTGGACACCACCGAATCGGCGCAGGACAACAGGTCGATGGCTTCGGCCAGGGAGGTATCGCCGCTGAGGTTCACCGACTCCTCCCGCAGGCCCGGGATCAGGCGCGAGCGGATGTCCTCGCCCACCGAATGATCGTTTTTCGAACCGAACAACCAGACCTGCCAGCCTTCGCGAATCTTCGTCTCGGCGACCTGGGCGTAATGCTCCGCCGGCCAGCGCTTGGACTCACCGAACTCAGCGCCTGGGCAGAGAGCCAGCACCGGGCGGTCCAGGCTCAGACCGAACTTGGCCAGCGCCGCTTCGCGGGTCACCGGGTCGATCGCAAGGCTTGGGCGCGGATACGGCTTGGGCAACTCGGCACCTGGCTCGTAGGCCAGGGCCATGAAGCGCTCGATCATCAGCGGGTAGCGTTCTTTGTCCAGCGTGCGCACGTCATTGAGCAAGCCGTAGCGGAACTCGCCACGCCAACCGGTGCGTTTGGGGATACTGGCGAAGAACGGCACTAGTGCCGATTTCAACGAATTGGGCAACAGGATCGCCTGGTCGTACTGACCGGCCAGGGACTTGCCGATGCGTCGACGGGTCGCCAGCTCCAGCACACCGTGGCCGAGCGGGAAGCTCAAGGCCTTGCGCACCTGGGGCATGCGCTCAAGAATCGGCCGACTCCACTCGGGGGCCAACACGTCGATTTCGCACTGTGGGTGGCGCTGCTTGAGGCACTGGAACAGTGTCTGCGCCATCACCATGTCACCGACCCAACTGGGCCCTACGATCAGAATATTCATGTGGCTTCCAAAAACGATGCGGGGAGGCCTACGCCTCCCCGCCTCGACAATCACTGTGGCTTAGGACGTTGCCTGCTGCCGTCACTCTACAACTGCGGGAGCGAGCCTGCTCACGATGAGGCTCTCACATCCAATATCAATGTCGCCTGACACTCCGCTATCGCGAGCAGGCTCGCTCCCACAGGGAAATTCATCTACTTCAAGTATGGTGCAGCACCACAAATCAATTGTGGGAGCGAGCCTGCTCGCGATGGGGCCGGCACATCCAACATCAATGTCGCCTGACACTCCGCCTTCGCGAGCAAGCCCGCTCCCACATTTAAATCTTCAGCTCAGCCCCAGTTCTCGCCAGATTCGCAGCACCTGCCTGCGCTCATCCACAAACTGGTCGCCTGCAATCACCCCGGCGTCTTTCTGTAGAGCCTGGCGGTGGGCGGCTGAGCGGTAGGCTTTGTAGGCCTCGCGCAGCAGGGTAGCGTCTTCGACCGGCATCAGCCCGACGTCCTGCAACCCTTCCAGAATGCGGATGTTATCGGTGTAGCGCAGCAGCGACGGGTGCTCCTCGGACCACGCCAGGGCCGCGTATTGCACCATAAATTCAATGTCGACGATACCTCCGGCATCCTGCTTGAGGTCGAACGGCGCCGTGGCTTCGAAGGCATTCGCTGCGGTTCCGGCAGCGGTGGCCTTGCTGCCGAGGTTATCGCGCATCTTGGCGCGCATCTCGCTGACTTCCTGGCGCAGCGTCGACAAATCACGCTTGCGCCCCAGCACCTGGGCACGAACTTTCTCGAACGCCTGACCCACGTCCTGGCTGCCCACCAGCACCCGAGCCCGCACCAAAGCCTGATGCTCCCAAGTCCAGGCCTCGTTCTCCTGATAGCGTGCAAAAGCCCCGAGGGAGCTGACCAGCAACCCCGACGCTCCGGACGGCCGCAAGCGCATGTCCACTTCGTAGAGCTGTCCAGAATTGGTCTGGGCCGTCAGCAAATGGATGATTCGCTGGCCGAGCCGGGTGAAAAACTGCGCGCCGTCGATGGGTTTCGGGCCATCGGTTTCCGCCTGCGGATCGCCATCGTGGATGAACACCAGATCCAGGTCGGAACCATGCCCCAATTCCAGACCGCCGACTTTCCCATAACCGACAATGATGAAGCCCGGATCGCACAGGCTGCCGTCAGTGCGCAGCGGCACGCCATACTTGGCCACGGTCTGACGCCAGGCCAGGGCCAGCACTTGTTCAAGAATTGCTTCGGCGAGCCAGGTCAGGTAATCGCTGACTTTCATCAACGGCAGGCTGCCGGCAATTTCCGAGGCGGCCACCCGCAAACGATGCGCGAGCTTGAAATGCCGCAACGCCTCCATCTGCTGCTCGAGATCATCCTCGGGGATGCGCGTCAGGCGTTCACGCAACTCCGCCGCCAGTTCCGGCGCCAGGGGCGGCTTGAAAAGTCGCCCCTCGTTGAGCAATTCATCGAGCAACAGGGGAAAGCGGGTGATCTGCTCGGCAATCCAGGGGCTCGCCGCGCACAGTGTCAGCAGGCGTCGCAGGGCACCGGGATTTTCCGTCAGCAGCACCAGATAGGCCGATCGGCGCGCCACGGCTTCCACCAGCGGCAATACGCGCTCAAGCACCAGGTCCGGATTGGCATGCTCCACCGCCTGGGCCAACAGGCGTGGAATGAATGCATCCAGACGCTCACGCCCCAGACGCTGCATGGCGCGCAATTGCGCACTGCCGCGCAGGGCGGCCAGGGCTTTGAGCGCCTTGGGTGCATCGGCGAAGCCGCCCTCCTCCAGTTGACGACACGCCGCCCCTTCATCCTGGCTGTCTTCCCACAGCGGCAACCATTCGCCGCCCACCGTTACTTCGCTTTCACCGTCCTGCTCTTCATCCGGATCGGCGATGACCTGGCCGAAGTGCCAGGCTACGCGACCACGCCAGTACATCAATTGCTCATGGAAGGCCGCCCAGTCGGCAAAACCCAGCATGAACGCGATGCGCGCCTGATCCTGCGGGGTGTCCGGCAGCATCTGGGTCTGGCGGTCGGCGATGGCCTGGATCGCGTGTTCGGTGTAACGCAAGAATTCATAACCCTGGCGCAGCTCATCGACCACCTTGGCCGGCAGATAGCCCTGGCCTTCCAGGGTCGCCAGCACTTTCAACAACGGGCGCTGCTGCAAACTCAAGTCACGACCGCCATGGATCAACTGGAACGCCTGGGCAATGAACTCCACCTCGCGGATGCCGCCCGAACCCAGCTTGATGTTGTCGGCCATGCCCTTGCGCCGCACTTCCTGCTGGATCAACTGCTTCATGGTGCGCAGCGCTTCGATGGCGGAAAAATCCAGGTAACGGCGATAAACGAACGGACGCAGCATGTCGAGCAGTTGCGCGCCGGCCACCTGGTCACCCGCCACCACCCGCGCCTTGATCATCGCGTAGCGTTCCCAGTCACGGCCCTGATCCTGGTAATACTGCTCCAGCGCGTTGAAACTCAGCACCAGCGCTCCGGCCGAACCATAGGGGCGCAGACGCATGTCGACGCGGAATACGAAACCGTCGACGGTCATCGGGTCCAGGGCCTTGATCAGGCGCTGCCCCACACGAATGAAAAACTCCTGGTTATCCAGGGCCCGCTTGGCGCCAACGGTCTCGCCGCCCTCGGGGTAGGCGAAAATCAGATCGATGTCCGACGACAGGTTCAGCTCCACCGCGCCAAGCTTGCCCATGCCCAGGATAACCATGTGCTGCGGTTCACCACTGCGCCGCCCGGTAGGCGTACCGAATTGCTGACTGTGGCGCTGGTACAGCCATTGATAGGCCTGGTCGATGCAGGTATCGGCCATGTCGGAGAGATCGCGACAGGTCTGGACCAGGTCGGCCTGGCGGGTCAGGTCGCGCCAGATGATCCGCACCTGTTGGCGGCTGCGCTGGCGACGCAGGATGCGGCCCAGTTCGTCTTCGGTCTCGGCGGCCTGGACGGCTGCGCCAATCTGAGCGCACATTTCGCCGGGAGCCAGGTGGCGGTCCAGTTCGCCGCTGCGCACCAGTTCCAGCAACATCGAGGGGTCACGAACACTCTGCTCGATAAAAAAATCACTGGCGGCGGCGACACGGTTGAACTCGCTCCAGCGTTCGGGCGCCCAGGTGGACAGCCCGTGGTCGTCGTCCAGGGAAGCGACCGCCGTACGGAACGACTGCTCGGCACGACTGACCAATGACTGGAGAATTGCCGGAACTTCGGTAAGCGGGGGCAGGCTCATGGTCTATCCTTGATCGGCGCGGGGAAAGGCTGGATGTAGTGTTTTTTCAACTGCCACTACCTGATCGACTGTCGAACAAAGATGATAAATAGCTGAAAATCTGATTTTATTGGCAGCCGACATCAAGTTTTTACCTGTACGAGTTGGCTAACGACCAACAGTAACGATTATTCTCACAACGAAACGAGGGGCCATAAGCCGCTCATGTGTAGTTTTACTACTCGTCTATACATTCGAAAGGCTGAAACGGCCGACGATTTGTAGTAAAACTACACGCCGCCGAAACAACCTTCGGCAATCCAAGAATTTATACCGTCTGCCCACAAGGCCAGTCGCAAACTCAGGCAACCGATTCTGGTAGCCTTTCCGCCCTGGAGCAAGCCATGCAAGACCTCGATCCCGTCGAAACCCAGGAATGGCTGGACGCCCTGGAATCGGTTCTCGACAAAGAAGGCGAAGACCGTGCTCACTATCTGATGACCCGTATGGGCGAACTCGCAACCCGCAGCGGTTCGCAATTGCCTTACGCCATCACCACGCCATACCGCAACACAATCCCCGTTACCCACGAAGCACGCATGCCCGGCGACCTGTTCATGGAACGCCGCATTCGCTCGCTGGTACGCTGGAACGCGATGGCCATGGTGATGCGTACGAACCTGAAAGATTCTGACCTGGGCGGTCACATCTCCAGCTTCGCCTCCAGCGCAACCTTGTACGACATCGGCTTCAACTATTTCTTCCAGGCCCCGACCGACGAACACGGCGGCGACCTGATCTACTTCCAGGGCCACACCTCGCCAGGCGTTTACGCCCGTGCATTCATGGAAGGCCGCATCAGCGAAGAGCAGATGAACAACTTCCGCCAGGAAGTGGATGGTCAGGGCCTGTCGTCCTACCCGCACCCTTGGCTGATGCCTGATTTCTGGCAGTTCCCGACGGTATCCATGGGTCTGGGCCCGATCCAGGCCATCTACCAGGCGCGTTTCATGAAGTACCTGGAAGCCCGCGGCTTCATTCCCGAAGGCAAGCAGAAAGTCTGGTGCTTCCTGGGCGACGGCGAGTGCGACGAGCCGGAATCCCTGGGCGCAATCTCCCTGGCTGGCCGCGAGAAACTGGACAACCTGATCTTCGTCATCAACTGCAACCTGCAGCGCCTCGACGGCCCGGTTCGCGGCAACGGCAAGATCATCCAGGAACTCGAAGGCGTGTTCCGTGGCGCCCAGTGGAATGTGACCAAAGTCATCTGGGGCCGTTTCTGGGACCCACTGCTGGCCAAGGACGTCGACGGCATCCTGCAGCGCCGCATGGACGAAGTCATCGACGGCGAATACCAGAACTACAAGGCCAAGGACGGCGCGTTCGTCCGTGAGCACTTCTTCAACACCCCTGAACTCAAGGCAATGGTTGCCGATCTGTCCGACGACGAGATCTGGAAGCTCAACCGTGGCGGCCACGACCCGTACAAGGTCTACGCGGCGTACCACGAAGCAGTCAACCACAAGGAACAACCGACCGTCATCCTGGCCAAGACCATCAAGGGTTATGGCACCGGTGCCGGCGAAGCGAAAAACACTGCGCACAACACCAAGAAAGTCGACGTCGACAGCCTGAAGTTGTTCCGCGACCGCTTCGACATCCCGGTCAAGGACGAGGAACTGGAAAACCTGCCGTTCTTCAAGCCGGAGCCCAACAGCGCCGAAGCCCGCTACCTGAGCGAGCGCCGCACCGCACTGGGTGGTTTCGTGCCCCAGCGCCGCGCCCAGAGCTTCAGCGTGCCGACCCCATCGCTCGATACCCTCAAGGCGATCCTTGACGGCTCGGGCGACCGTGAAATCTCCACCACCATGGCCTTCGTGCGGATCCTCGCGCAACTGGTCAAGGACAAGGAAATCGGCCCACGCATCGTTCCAATCATCCCGGACGAAGCCCGTACCTTCGGTATGGAAGGCATGTTCCGTCAGTTGGGCATCTACTCCTCCGTCGGCCAGCTCTACGAGCCAGTCGATAAAGACCAGGTGATGTTCTACAAGGAAGACAAGAAGGGCCAGATCCTCGAAGAAGGCATCAACGAAGCAGGCGCCATGAGCTCCTTCATCGCTGCCGGTACTTCGTACTCCAGCCACAACCAGCCGATGCTGCCGTTCTACATCTTCTATTCGATGTTCGGTTTCCAGCGTATCGGCGACCTGGCCTGGGCCGCTGGCGACAGCCGGACCCGTGGCTTCCTGATCGGCGGTACCGCCGGCCGGACCACGCTCAACGGCGAAGGCCTGCAACACGAAGACGGTCACAGCCACATCCTGGCTGCCACCATCCCGAACTGCCGCACCTTTGATCCAACCTACGGCTACGAGCTGGCGGTGATCATCCAGGACGGCATGAAGAAGATGACCGAAGAGCAACAGGACGTCTTCTACTACATCACCGTGATGAACGAATCCTACCAGCAGCCAGCCATGCCGGCCGGCGTGGAGGAAGGCATCATCAAGGGCATGTACCTGCTCGAAGAAGACACCCGCGAAGCGGCGCACCACGTCCAGCTGATGGGCTCCGGCACCATCCTGCGCGAAGTGCGTGAAGCAGCGAAGATCCTGCGTGAAGAGTTCAACGTCGGCGCTGACGTATGGAGCGTTACCAGCTTCAACGAACTGCGTCGCGATGGCCTGGCCGTGGAGCGCAGCAACCGTCTGCACCCGGGCCAGAAGCCGAAACTGAGCTACGTCGAAGAATGCCTGAACGGCCGCAAAGGTCCGGTCATCGCCTCTACCGACTACATGAAACTGTTCGCCGAGCAGATCCGTCAGTGGGTTCCTTCCAAGGAATTCAAGGTGCTGGGCACCGACGGTTTCGGCCGTAGCGACAGCCGCAAGAAGCTGCGTCACTTCTTCGAAGTCGACCGTAAGTTCGTTGTGTTGGCAGCCCTGGAAGCCCTGGCTGACCGTGGCGATATCGAACCCAAGGTGGTGGCCGAGGCCATCGTCAAGTTCGGCATCGATCCGGAAAAACGCAACCCACTGGACTGCTGAGGAGAATTTCCGTGAGCGAACTCATTCGCGTACCTGACATCGGCAGCGGTGAAGGTGAAGTAATTGAACTGTTTGTGAAGGTCGGCGACCGTATCGAAGCCGAGCAGAGCATCCTGACGCTTGAATCGGACAAGGCCAGCATGGAAGTGCCTGCGCCGAAGGCCGGTATCGTCAAAAGCCTGAAAGTGAAGCTGGGCGATCGCCTGAAAGAAGGCGACGAACTGCTGGAGCTGGAAGTCGAGGGCGCCGCTGCCGCGCCTGAGGCGGCTCCTGCTGCCCCGGCGGCGGCTGAAAAGCCTGCCGCCGCACCGGTTGCCGAGGCGGCTCCCGCCCCTGCCGCCGCGCCTGCCGCTGCCACGGTCCAGGACATTCATGTTCCGGACATTGGCTCCTCGGGCAAGGCCAAGATCATCGAAGTGCTGGTCAAGGTCGGCGACACCGTCGAAGCCGACCAGTCGCTGATCACCCTGGAATCCGACAAAGCCAGCATGGAAATCCCGTCGCCGGCCGCCGGCGTGGTGGAAAGCGTCGAGATCAAGCTGGAAGACGAAGTGGGCACCGGCGACCTGATCCTGAAGCTGAAAGTGGCCGGTGCTGCGGCACCTGCTGCCCCAGCCCAGGCTGCTGCGCCTGCCGCCAAGGCCGAAGCCGCTCCAGCTCCAGCTGCCGCGCCTGCCGCCAAGGCCGAGACAGCTCCTGCTCCTGCTCCTGCTCCTGCCGCCACACCTGCACCCAGCGGTGCCAAGGTGCATGCCGGCCCTGCGGTGCGTCAGCTGGCCCGTGAATTTGGTGTCGAGCTGTCCGCCGTCAGCCCAAGCGGCCCACACGGCCGCGTGCTGAAAGAAGACGTGCAGACTTACGTCAAGGCCATGATGCAGAAGGCCAAGAACGCTCCGGCCGAAGGCGCCACGGGTGGTGCGGGCATCCCGCCGATCCCGACAGTGGATTTCAGCCGCTTCGGCGAAACCGAAGAAGTGGCAATGACTCGCCTGATGCAAATCGGCGCGTCGAGTCTGCATCGCAGCTGGCTGAACATTCCACACGTGACTCAGTTCGACCAGGCCGACATCACCGAACTGGAAGCTTTCCGCGTCGCGCAGAAAGCCGTGGCCGAGAAGGCTGGCGTCAAGCTGACCGTGCTGCCCCTGCTGCTCAAGGCCTGTGCGCACCTGCTCAAGGAATTGCCGGACTTCAACAGCTCGCTGGCCCCAAGCGGCAAGGCTGTCATTCGCAAGAAATACGTGCACATCGGGTTTGCCGTCGACACCCCGGAAGGCCTGCTGGTACCGGTCATCCGCAACGTCGACCAGAAGAGCCTGCTGCAACTGGCTGGCGAAGCCGCTGCCCTGGCCGAAAAAGCCCGGAGCAAAAAGCTCACCGCCGACGACATGCAGGGTGCCTGCTTCACCATTTCCAGCCTCGGCCACATTGGCGGTACCGGCTTCACGCCGATCGTCAACGCGCCGGAAGTGGCGATCCTGGGAGTCTCCAAAGCCACCATCCAGCCCGTCTGGGACGGTAAAGCCTTCCAGCCGAAGCTGATGCTGCCACTGTCGCTGTCCTACGATCACCGTGTGATCAACGGCGCCGCCGCTGCACGCTTCACCAAGCGTCTGAGCGACCTGCTGGGCGACATCCGTACCATCTTGCTGTAACACCGGGCGACCCTCCTCACGGAGGGCCCTTCGGACCGCTGTTTTCCGAGCGCCACGCTCGTACCTCAACCCCGCCCGTTTGGCGGGGCTTTTTTTTGCCTGAAATAAAGTCGAACTTGCAGAGCAGCCCGTTCCAGGGCCCAACTTTCCTACTGCACTTCACCTAGATGACTACGTCATCTATTGGACGTTTCCCACAACACACGCCCCCTCTCCTATCAATATTTATCCCATGCATCGCTTTAGGATGAGTTCAGGGAAGCCATTAACTACTTACCTAAAAAAACTTTAACTTCGAATGGACTCGAATGATGTTCAAACCCACTGTTGGCCCTATTGTCGGCCACACGACACCTCATCACACGCGGATATTCCTGCGAGGGGATAACGATAAGAACAGCCTGGTATTTGCCGCCATCCGTTACCGGCGCCAGGGAGATTCAATCTGGTCGAAAGGACACTTTGTTCAGTTGCATGCTTACCGCGACATGTCCGATGTCATCGTATTGAAGAACCTTCAAGCCGATACCGCCTATGAATACCAAGCCGGCTGGTTCAGCCGCCTGAGCCCTACTCATACAATCGAAACCGTCCAGGAACTGCCGCTGCAATGGCCTCGGGATATTTACCAGATGCGCACGCCGTCCAGCAAAATCAGTGCACCGCGCAGTTATATCGTGGGTTCCTGCCGCTACCTGCGGGTGACGGCCGGCGTCCCCTCCAGACCTGAACTGGGCGACCGGACTTTCGCTGGCATCAACCGCATCGTGGCCCAGGCCGACCCGCCGATCAGTGCTGTAGTGATGACCGGCGACCAGGTTTATCTAGACGATTTGAATATTGTCGCCCCGGACCGGAACCCAAAGGATATTCTTTTCAAATACCGCACCGCCTTTTCCCAGCCGCATATTAGAAAGTTGATGGCGGGAACACCGAGCTACATGATTCTCGACGATCATGAAATCAAAGATAATTGGCCTGCCAGCAAGAAAAAAGGCGACGAAAACTTTTATGCCAATGCCATGGATGCCTATGCGCTTTATCAAGCCAGCCATAGTCCGGCACATGAACTGTTAGGTGACGGAACATTAAGCAAACCATTGAGACAATGTTGGTATCAGTTCGCTCACGGCGATATCGAATGGTTCGTCACCGACAGTCGGACCCAGCGCAATCTGTCGGCGGATGATCGACGTATCCTGGATCAAGCGCAGGAACGATCGCTGATCAAATGGCTGGTCAACAGTCCGGCGCGGGTCAAGTTCATCGTGACCGGCGTGATGTTCTACCCGGACCGCAAGCTCAATACCTCGGACGCCTGGCAGGCCTTCCCGGAACAGCGTCTGCGCCTGCTGGAAACCGTTCGCCGCCATCGGATCAAGAACGTTATTTTCGTGTCCGGCGACGTCCATGGCTCTCTCACCAGTCGCCTGAGTCACAGCCAGGACCCTGACTTCGAGGTACATACCATCGTTTCCTCGCCGTTTTGCAACAGCAAACTGCTTCCTTATGCCAGCGCCGCGAGTTTTATTTTTGGTGATGCCATGGCTCGGACGCCCAGCGGGGACTATCGCTATGGGTTGAGCGGCAAGGTCATCAGCCAGGACAACTTCGCCCACCTGAAAGTCACGGCGCAGAGCGTTCAGGTCACGTTTCACGACCGTGATGGCAGCCCATTACAGACAGTAGATATCCCGCTGCGCTGACGGGTGGTATAACCACCCATGCCGTCTGATCGGCGGGCGACTGGAGAAATCCCTTCGTCGGCCGATAAAAGGTTTATAGCACTTGGCCTTCATCTCTCTTGTCAGCCAGTGCCGCAATGATGCAACCTTGCGGCAGTCCGTAATAACGAGGGCGTCAGCCCGGCGCGATCAGCATTTTCGAAGCGAGTTTCCCCATGAAAAGCCAACCCGATGCCGCCAGCCGTATGGCGGCCGAGGTAGTGACGCAGTTACCGGTGCCCTCGCGGCTCGGCATGTTGCGTTTCGAACGGCTGAATGAAGCAAGCTGGGCGCTGCTGTTCCTCGACCCCAACTGCGAGCGTTACTTCGGTCTGCCGGCCGTCGAGCTTTGCTCGCTGGTCAGTTCGCCCTACGCCAGCCTGATGGAGCCCGAAGCGCGCTATCAACTCCACGATGCGATCCAGCAGCAGTTGGCCCAGGCCCCGCATTACCTGATCCGCTACACGCTCCACACCGCCAAGGGCGCCATGAATATGCTGGAAATGGGCGAGCCCTATAAACAGCACAATCGCCATCTACTACGCGGCTACCTGCTGGCCGTGGACGATTTGCTGGCAAGCGAGCCGTCGATGCCGGCCTTGGACCTGGAAACTCAAAACTCGCGCCTGCAAATTGCCCTGGAACTGAACCAGCGCGCCCAGCAGGAGCAGCTGCAACACCTGGACCGGGTGCGCGCCCAGCAGGACCTGATCCTGCTGCTGACCCGCCAGCGCTACAGCGCCAACAATTCCCTGCAGGAAGCCGCCGAGCTCATCACCCGCAGCGCCTGCGACATCTACCAGATTGATTGCGCCAGCATCTGGAACCTGGAAGATGGCCAGTTGGTGCCGATTTCGGCTTATAACCGCGCCTCCCAAGACTACTTTCTGCCGGACGTGATCAACGCCAACGAGTTTCCTGACTACATGGAGGCGCTGCAGACCTGCCGCGCCATCGACGCGCACAATGCGATGCGCGACCCGCGTACCCGGGAAATGGCCGCAAGCCTGCGCACCCGCGAAGTCAACGCCATGCTCGACGCCAGCGTTCGTATCGACGGCCAGGTGGTGGGCGTACTGTGCCTGGAGCAGATAGGCGTCACCCGCGCCTGGCAGTCCGACGAGATCGCCTTCGCCGGTGAACTGGCTGACCAGTTCGCCCAGGTCATCAACAACCACAACCGCCGGACCGCCACCAACGCCCTGCACTTGTTCCAGCGCGCCGTGGAGCAAAGCGCCAACGCGTTCCTGCTGGTCAATTGCGACGGCGTGGTGGAATACGTCAACCCCAGCTTCACCGCCATCACCCAATACTCCACCGAGGAAGTCCACGGCCAGCGCCTGTCGGAACTGCCGGCCCTGGAAAACCTCAGCGAGCTGCTGTTCGATGCACCGTCGGCCCTGGCCCAGAGCAATAGCTGGCAAGGTGAATTCAAGAGCCGGCGCAAGAATCTGGAACCCTACTGGGGCCAATTGTCGATTTCCAAGGTCTATGGCGATAACCGTGAACTGACCCACTACATCGGCATTTACGAAGACATCACCCAGACCAAACTGGCTCAGCAGCGCATCGAACGCCTGGCCTACACCGACAACCTGACCAACCTGGGCAACCGCCCGGCGTTCATCCGCAACCTCGATGAACGCTTTGCCCGGGACAGCGATTCGCCCATCAGCCTGTTGCTGGTGGACATCGACAACTTCAAGCGCATCAATGACAGCCTCGGCCATCAGACCGGCGACAAGCTGCTGATCAGCCTGGCCCGCCGCTTGCGCAACAGCTTGAGCCCCAGCGGCAGCCTGGCACGGTTCGCCAGTAATGAATTCGCCGTACTGCTGGACGACACCGACCTGGAAGCCGGGCAGCAGATCGCCAGCCAGTTGCTGATGACGCTCGACAAGCCGATGTTCGTCGATAACCAACTGATCAGCGTGACCGGCTCCGTGGGCCTGGCCTGCGCGCCACTGCACGGCCGCGACCCCCAGACCCTGATGCGCAACGCCGGACTCGCCCTGCACAAGGCCAAAGCCAACGGCAAGCATCAGGTCCAGGTATTCACCGAGGCGCTGAACGCCGAGGCCAGCTACAAGCTGTTCGTGGAAAACAACCTGCGCCGCGCCTTGACCCAGAACGAGCTGGACGTGTTCTACCAGCCAAAACTGTGCCTGCGCAGCGGTCGCTTGCTGGGCATGGAGGCGCTGCTGCGCTGGAACCATCCCGAGAAGGGCATGATTCGCCCGGACCAGTTCATCAGCGTGGCCGAAGAAACCGGCCTGATCATCCCCATCGGCAAATGGATCGCCCGTCAGGCATGCCGCATGAGCAAGCAATTGACCGCCGCCGGCCTGGGCAACCTGCAAGTGGCGATCAACCTCTCGCCCAAGCAGTTCTCCGACCCGGACCTGGTCGCCTCGATCGCCAGCATCCTCAAGGAAGAACAACTGCCGGCCCGCCTGCTGGAACTGGAACTGACCGAAGGCCTGCTGCTGGAGGCCACCGAAGACACCCACCTGCAGCTCGACCAACTCAAGCGCCTGGGCCTGACCCTGGCCATGGACGACTTCGGCACCGGTTACTCATCCCTGAGTTACCTGAAAAAATTCCCGATCGACATCATCAAGATCGATCGCAGCTTCATCCACGAGATCCCGGACAACCAGGACGACATGGAAATCACTTCCGCGGTGATCGCCATGGCCCACAACCTGAAACTCAAGGTGGTGGCCGAAGGTATCGAAACCGCACAGCAACTGGCGTTCCTGCGGCGCCACCGCTGCGACGTCGGCCAGGGCTACCTGTTCGACCGACCGATCCCCGGCGCGGAGCTGATCGAGAAGCTCAAGCGTTATCCGCGCGGCCCAATTGCCTGACAAGCGGTGTAACACTTGGGCACACTGACGGTCTCATTGCTTACATTCGCTCAACTCAATCTGACTGAGAGGACTGATGATGGTCTTGCGCTCGGAAATCCTGGTGAACAAAAACGTGCTCCCTACTCAAGAACAAGCTCTGCCTGGCCGCGAAACCCCAATGACCGTGCCGGAAAAACACTTCGTCCACGATGCGCCGCTGCTGGGTCCGTTTGCCATGGACGTGGATTTCGCGATCTTCGGCCTGGGCTGTTTCTGGGGCGCGGAACGCAAGTTCTGGCAGCGCGAAGGCGTGGTCAGTACAGCGGTGGGTTACGCCGGTGGCTTTACGCCGAACCCGACGTACGAAGAAGTCTGCTCGGGCCTTACCGGCCACAGCGAAGTGGTCCTGGTGGTCTACGAGCCAGAAAAAGTCAGCTACGAGCAGCTTCTGAAGATGTTCTGGGAGCTGCACAATCCGACCCAGGGCATGCGCCAGGGCAATGACATCGGCACCCAGTACCGCTCGGTGATCTATGCCACCAACCCAACCCAACTGGCTGCCGCCAAGCACAGCGCGCAAGTATTTCAGGCTGAATTGACCAAGGCCGGTAAAGGCGTCATTACCACCGAAATCGAAGAAGCCCCGACGTTCTTCTTCGCCGAGGCCTATCACCAGCAATACCTGGCGAAGAACCCTGAAGGTTATTGCGGAATTGGCGGTACGGGCGTGACTTGCCCGATCTGACTTTTTGCCGCTGAAAAGCTTCGCGAGCAAGCCCGCTCCCACATGGTTCTGAGTCTGACCAATGTGGGAGCGGGCTTGCTCGCGAAGGCGCCCTATCAGACGGTATCAATGCATCTGATCAGCTTTCAGCGATCAACCAATCCATCTGCCAGCCGCCCTGGGTCTGCCCAAGCTTCTTCGACAACCAAGGCAGCAGCTCGCGCAATTCCTCCTCCAGCCCCCATGGCGGATTGGCAATCGCCAAGCCGGAGCCGTTCAGGCTATTGGGCGTGGCCAGCGGATGCACCAGCAATTCCACTCGCAACAATTTCGGCGCACCGGTGCCGGCCAAGTCCTGGTAGAAGCGGCGCAACATCCGCTGGTCTTTCACCGGGTACCAGATTGCTGCCACTGTCTGGCGCATCCGGCCGATGGCCTCCTTGAGTGACGCCGCACAGCGTTGCATCTCGTCCAGCTGTTCAAAGGGCGGATCGATCAGCATCAGGCCGCGCTTTTCCGCCACCGGCAGCAGCGCCCGGGGCACATGCCAGCCTTCGCCCAAGTGCACCGCCACGCGACGATCGCCTTTCATGTTGTCCTTGAGCAGCACACCGTCTTCTGGATGTTTTTCGTTCAGAAGTACCCGATCCTGCGGACGGGTCAGGCGCCGCGCCAGTTCCGGTGACCCCGGGTAGTAACGCAACTGCCCGTCCGGGTTCATTTCGTGCAGCACTTTCATGTAGTCGGCGGTCAACGCGGGCAGATCCTCCTGGCCCCACAACCGCGCGATGCCTTCAAGGTATTCGCCGGTACGATTGGCCTGGTCGCCCTGCAAGTCGTACAGCCCGATGCCCGCATGGGTATCGAGATAGGCGAAGGGCTGCTCCTTGCGCGACATCAAAGCGATGAGACGGGTCAAGGTCAGGTGTTTGAACACATCGGCGTGATTGCCGGCGTGGAAGGCGTGGCGATAATTCATGGCGGCTCCTGCGAAGGCCGAGGAGTTTACCTTGAAGCGCGCCCAACGTCAGGGGGTCGCAGCCGAGCGGACGGGCCGTGACCACACCCGGTGGTCATCTGCCCAATTCCTGCATCAAGTATTCTTGCAGGGGGGCTTTTGGCCCATGGACCATCCCTGGCTCCCCAAGAAAATGCCTGATCTTGCAGCGCAGGATGCTCTCGTCGGCCTGTTCGAACAGATACGGATGCTCTTCGCTCAACCACTTGAGCAAGTTATTGAGCAGGCAGTCCGTCGTATCCCCGGCCAGTTCCTGCAACAACAGCGCAGGCACTTCCCACCAGGGGAACGCCCGGGCCGGGCGCAGGGCATTTCCCGGGATCTCGAAAGACCGACCGTTGATCAGGCAACGGCTGATGGCGGGCAACAGCTGGCTGACCTCCACCGCATCCGATCGCAGGATCGGCTGGATAAAACGCCCATCCCAAAAGCGGAAAAAAACCGACTTGCCACCGGGCAGCAGAACCTGGGTGAGCCCACGCAGATGTTCGGCAAGGCTTTGCTGGCTGCAAGCGGTCACCGCCAGCCAGCCCCAATCAAGCGAGTCGGTCGTCGCGACCCAGTCAAGAAACTCGCTGTCCGGGTCGACAGCTCCGACATAGGGCATGACCGTTTCCCAGTCGGCGTAAGGCGTATCGGCCCAGATCGGGTTGGGCGCCACCGTCATCGAACGCCTCCAGGCCATCAGCGGCCCGGCGGTGCTGGCGCTGCTGAAAATGGCGTAGAGCTGCTCGGATGCCTGCAAGGGCTGTTGCTCAAGCCAGGCGCGGGGAGATTGACCGGTACTCATGGACGCTCCTGGACACCAGCCCGCCTGGGCATCACCGGCAATGGTTCGCAGACGCCTTCTTTGCAACGCTCACACTCCTCACAGAATGGCGCCTGGCCCTGCAGGCTGAAAACTTGCGCGAGGGAAAGTTGCGCGGCTGCGGCCGCGACAAGTGTTTCGGGACAGCCGGGTAAACCTGGCGCGGCACTCCTGGCCGTCATCGGTGCCCCACCCACCTGGATCGGCACGCTGCTGAAGATTCCCCCAGCCCCGATGTTGATCCAATGCCCACCGGCCTGAATGGTCGCGCTGACGCCGCCATCCAGCACCACTTGCTGCCCGGCGCTGACGTGAAATTGCTGGGTGGCATTGAGGGCCTGACTGGTTACCCGAATATGCCGCTCGCCGGCCACCACCAGATGATCATCCTGCCTGACCTCAACCTGGCGCTGACCATGGGTGATGCGCAACTCATCGGCCTTGAGCTCATGCCGCGCGGTGCCGGTGACGACGATGCTGCGTTCGTGATCAACCTGAACCCGCTGATCATGCAGCACATGCTGGGTCCAGTTGCGTTGAGCCCGCAGGTAAATCTCCTCGGCGCCCTGGCGATCCTCGATGCGCAATTCGTTATAACCGCCCCCGCCAGGGCTGCTCTGGCTGCGCAATATGCTGCGGGTTTTATCGGCCGGCAGGTCCATGGGCACCGGGGTCGCGCCGTTCGGCAGGCAGCCCACGACCAATGGCTTGTCCACATCACCGTCGATGAAACCCACTAGCACCTCCATGCCGACCCGGGGAATCATCACGCTGCCATAGCGATCATGGGCCCAACCCGTGGCCACCCGTAGCCAGCAACTGGAGTGCTCGTCGCGCTGACCGTGGCGATCCCAGATCAGTTGCACCTTGACCCGTCCGTATTCGTCGCAATGGATCTCGCTGTCCACCGGCCCCGTCACCACCGCCGACTGATAACCGTGGGCGGCTGGCTTTTCGTGGGACAGGGGCGGACGAAAGAAAACATCCCACGGGATGGCGAGGAACGTATTGCTGTAGCCCTGGAACTCATCCGGACTGTCACCGACCGTTTCCTCCAGCACTTGTGGCTGGCGCCCATGGTGGGTGACTTGCGTGAGCAGCCAGAGATCGTTCCATTGCGCTCGAGGATGCCCGTTGATTTGGAGGAAGTGCCCACTGACGAGTGCGCATTGGTCGCTGCGCCCCTCGGCCAGACGGTGGTCGGCGCCATGGCGCTCCAGTGCGCGCCGGGTAAGGTGCCGGCCATGGTCGCGATCGGAAAACCGGCCGGGGTAGTGATACGCCTCCAGAGCCGGTTGCTGCTGACTGTCCAGACTGGTTTGCAACAGCAGACCGGGCTTTTGAAAATCGTAGTCACGCAGCGTCACCGCCGTGGTCCGGGTCTGTAGACGCACAGCCAGGCGCTTGATCGCCGGCTCGCTGGCGGCCATGCCACTGCCGGGCAGATACAACGTCGCCTCGGGCAGGCGGGGAAACACCGTCTGGTCGTCACCGAACACCAACAGATGGCCGTCGCGGCTGTGCCGGAAGTGATAATGGATCCCGGCCTCGGCGCAGATCCGCCCGATGAAGGCCAGGTCGCTTTCACCAAACTGCACACAGTATTCGCGTTCGGGGTATTGCCCACCGAGGTTGAACTGGAACGCGTCACCCTGAATCCCGTGATCCGTCAGGATCAGGGTAATGATTGCCGGCACGCTCAGGTGCTGGAAAATCCGCTGGTTGATTCGATGGTCCAGGTAAGCCAGGCGTGGTACCAGTCTGATCTGGTAACGGGTCAAGCGCTTGCCCGAGTCGCCTTGGGCCGCGCTATAAACCTGGCCGTGTATGCCCCGCCCCTGATCATCAAAAGCCAGAAAGGCCTGACGATGCAGGAGCTCTTCCAGCGCCAGATCCGGCCGCTCACTGACCAGTTCCAGATCAAAGCAATAGGGTTGACTGATGGCTTCCTTGCCCCTGAACTCAAGCACCTTGAGTTCATTCGGCCCGCTGTCGAGTGCCAGGGTGAAACGTGGTTGGTTGGCAGGCGCGAACATCCGATGTGCCTCTGCTGAATAAAAGCGGGCGATTCTGCATGAGCACCAGGGAGAGTTGATCGGACCTCAGGAAAAACAGAATTGCCTTACATTCAAGGAGATTAAAGCCGCATTGTCCGCTGCGTTTTCCGACAGACATTCCGCGCATGGTGGTGACCGAAGTCGCCGCAGGAAACAATCAGCAAATTCCTACAACCTGACGGCCTCAGGACCGCACTGGGCCGTGCTAACGTCCTTTCGTCGCAAAAAAGCAAAGGACGCAACCCATGACGACTCGCTACGCAAAAATCGCAATGACCCTGGCTCTCGCCGCTTTCGCCTTGCTGACCGTGTTCAACAACATCACGGACTACCATTCCAACTTCAATTTCGTCCATCACGTGCTGAGTATGGACACCACCTTTCCCGACAATGCCGCGCGCTATCGCGCCATCGACCAGCCTTGGGCATGGCACGGCGCCTACTGGCTGATCATCCTTGGCGAAGCGCTCACCGCAGGCTTGCTGGGCTATGGCGCGCTCGAACTATGGCAGGCACGTAAAACCCCGAGCGTGGTTTTCGCTCAGGCCAAACGCTGCGCCATCATCGGTTTGACGGTGGGTTTCTTCGTCTGGTTCTTTGGCTTCATGGTCGTCGGCGGGGAATGGTTTCTGATGTGGCAATCAGAAATCTGGAATGGCCAGGACGCAGCCTTCAGGTTCTACATGGCGCTACTGGGCGTGCTGATATTTCTCAATCAGCCCGACACAGAGCTGGACTGATGCCCATAAAAAACGGCCCGTCTCCATGGGAGGACGGGCCGTTTCTCTATTCAGAAGCTTCGCGCGAGCCGTCAAGGCCTCGCTGGAGGTCTTACTGGTTCAGGCGGAAATCTTTCTCAGCCGCTTCGAAGCGCTGCAGCATACCGGCGGTAGGCGAGCCCATCTTGCTGACGAAGTAGATAGCCAGGCTGGCGAAGATGAAGCCTGGGATGATTTCGTACAGGCCCAGCAGCTCGAAGTGTTTCCAGACGATCACGGTGATCGCCCCCACCAGGATGCCTGCAAGCGCGCCGTTACGGGTCATGTTTTTCCAGATCACCGAGATCAGGACAACAGGACCGAAGGCAGCACCGAAACCGGCCCAAGCGTAGCTCACCAGACCCAGGACACGGTTCTCCGGGTTGGCAGCCAGGAAGATGGCAACCACTGCCACCAGCAACACCATGGCGCGACCGACCCAGACCAGCTCCAACTGGGAAGCATGCTTGCGCAGGAAAGCCTTGTAGAAGTCTTCGGTCAGGGCACTGGAGCACACCAGCAACTGGCAGCTCAGGGTGCTCATGACAGCTGCCAGGATCGCCGACAGCAGCACACCGGCCACCCATGGGTTGAACAGCAGCTTGGCCAGCTCGATGAACACACGCTCAGGGTTCTCGGTCACGGGGCCGGCCACTTCCGGGTGCGCCGAGAAGTAAGCGATACCGAAGAAGCCGACAGCCACGGTGCCGCCCAGGCAGAGAATCATCCAGGCCATCGAGATACGACGAGCCTTGGCGATGGACTTGACCGAGTCAGCAGCCATGAAACGCGCCAGGATGTGCGGCTGGCCGAAGTAGCCCAGGCCCCAGCCCATCAGCGAGATCACGCCGATGAACGTGGTGTTTTTCAGCATGTCGAAAGCAGTAGGATCTTTCGCTTCGATGGCCAGGAACGTGGTGTCCACGCCGCCGGTCGCCAGCAGCACGATGATCGGCGTGAGGATCAGCGCGAAGATCATCAGGGTCGCTTGTACGGTGTCGGTCCAGCTCACGGCCAGGAAGCCACCAATGAAGGTGTAGGCAATGGTTGCCGCCGCACCGGCCCACAGCGCTGTCTCGTAGGACATGCCGAAGGTGCTTTCAAACAGACGGGCACCGGCCACGATGCCGGAAGCGCAGTAGATGGTGAAGAACACCAGGATCACCACCGCAGAGATGATCCGCAGCAGGCCGCTGGTATCTTCAAAACGGCTGGAGAAGTAATCCGGCAGTGTCAGCGCGTCACCGTTGTGCTCGGTCTGTACCCGCAGGCGACCGGCCACGAACAGCCAGTTCAGGTAGGCACCGATGATCAGGCCGATGGCGATCCAGCCTTCCGACAGGCCGGACATGTAGATAGCACCGGGCAAGCCCATCAACAGCCAGCCGCTCATGTCGGAGGCACCGGCGGACAATGCAGTCACGACGCTGCCCAGGCTGCGACCGCCCAGGATGTAATCGGAAAGGTTATTGGTGGAGCGATAAGCCATCAGGCCGATCAGGACCATTACAGCGATATAGATCACGAAAGTGATCAGGGTGGGATTACTAACACTCATGAGTTACGCCCTGGCTTTGTTTTTATGTAGCGGTGGCAGTAGGAAGCGTCGACAAGACAACCATAGACCTTGCTTGACGTTTCCAGGACCCGCGAATTTATGACTGATGTTTCCCCAGGAAAGCCATCAGCCGATGCCCCTCGGCTTCGAGCCGGTTGCACCTTGGCGACGAATGCTATTCAACAAATGAAATAAGGTGCAACCAGTTTCGCTCGAATCAGTTGCACCCAGTCGGTTTTTTCGCCAAATGACCGTTTTTTGCTCCCTTTTAGTGCGGTATCAGCCTTTGGCTAGAAGCCAATGCACTAAGCAGAAGCACCGCTCAAGCCGCGAATTTTGCTTTCCTGATGAGCTGCTTATTTTTTCGACGAAAAAAGGTTGCACCCGGTTGCACCTCGGCCAGCTCGCAGCTAATCTTGCCGCCAGCTGATGCCACGCAATACGTGGTAAACATGAGGATAAAAATATGGCTACCACCACCCTTGGGGTCAAACTCGATGACCCAACCCGCGAACGCCTCAAGGCGGCCGCAACCTCGATTGATCGCACGCCCCACTGGCTGATCAAGCAGGCAATTTTCAATTACCTGGAAAAACTCGAGGGTGGTGCAACCCTGACCGAACTGAACGGTTCGACCCGCGCCGACAACGATGAAGCCGGCGACGTCCAGGTCGACCACGCGCACCAGTGCTTCCTGGAGTTTGCCGAAAGCATTTTGCCGCAATCGGTCCTGCGCGCCTCTATCACCGCCGCTTACCGTCGTCCGGAGCCGGAAGTGGTGCCGATGCTGATCGAGCAGGCGCGCCTGCCGGCCGACATGGCCGAAGCCACCAACAAACTGGCCTCCTCGATTGCTGAAAAACTGCGCAACCAGAAGAGTGCCGGCGGCCGTGCCGGTATTGTTCAGGGGCTGTTGCAGGAGTTTTCCCTGTCGTCCCAGGAAGGCGTGGCGCTGATGTGTCTGGCCGAGGCGCTGCTGCGCATCCCGGATAAAGGTACTCGCGACGCACTGATCCGCGACAAGATCAGCACCGGCAACTGGCACCCGCACCTGGGCAACAGCCCATCGCTGTTCGTCAACGCCGCCACTTGGGGCCTGCTGCTGACCGGCAAACTGGTCGCCACCCATAATGAAGCGGGCCTGACTTCCTCCCTGAGCCGCATCATTGGCAAGAGTGGCGAGCCGATGATCCGCAAGGGCGTCGACATGGCCATGCGCCTGATGGGCGAGCAGTTCGTCACCGGTGAAACCATCGCCGAAGCCCTGGCCAACGCCAACAAATTCGAGACCAAGGGTTTCCGCTATTCCTACGACATGCTGGGTGAAGCCGCACTCACCGAACATGACGCCCAGAAGTACCTGGCCTCGTACGAACAAGCCATCCACTCGATCGGCAAGGCGTCCCACGGCCGCGGGATTTATGAAGGTCCGGGCATTTCCATCAAGCTCTCGGCCCTGCACCCCCGCTACAGCCGCGCCCAGTACGAGCGCGTCATGGAAGAGCTGTACCCGCGCCTGCTGTCGCTGACCCTGCTGGCCAAGCAATACGACATCGGCTTGAACATCGACGCCGAAGAAGCCGACCGCCTCGAACTGTCCCTGGACCTGCTGGAACGCCTGTGCTTCGAACCACAGCTGACTGGCTGGAACGGCATTGGCTTCGTGATCCAGGCCTATCAGAAGCGTTGCCCGTACGTGATCGACTACGTCATCGATCTGGCCCGCCGCAGCCGTCACCGCCTGATGATCCGCCTGGTGAAAGGCGCCTACTGGGACAGCGAGATCAAGCGCGCCCAGGTCGAAGGCCTGGAAGGCTATCCGGTCTACACCCGCAAGGTGTACACCGACGTGTCCTACATCGCCTGCGCCCGCAAACTGCTGTCGGTGCCGGAAGCCATCTACCCGCAATTCGCCACGCACAACGCCCATACCCTGTCGGCCATCTACCACATCGCCGGTCAGAACTATTACCCGGGCCAGTATGAGTTCCAGTGCCTGCACGGCATGGGTGAACCGCTGTACGAACAGGTTGTAGGCAAAGTTTCCGAAGGCAAGTTGAACCGTCCGTGCCGCGTGTACGCTCCGGTCGGCACCCACGAGACGCTGCTGGCTTATCTGGTTCGTCGCCTGTTGGAAAACGGTGCCAACACCTCGTTCGTCAACCGCATCGCCGACCAGTCCATCTCCATTCAGGAGCTGGTGGCCGATCCGGTTGCCAGCATCGAGCAGATGGCAACCCTGGAAGGCGGCTTCGGCCTGCCGCACCCGCGCATCCCGCTACCGCGTGACCTGTATGGCAGCGAACGCGCCAACTCCAGCGGCATCGACCTGGCCAACGAACATCGCCTGGCCTCGCTGTCCTGCGCCCTGCTGGCCACCGCCCATAACAACTGGAAAGCCGCGCCGATGCTCGGTTGCGCAGCCAGCGAAGAAACACCGGCACCGGTGCTGAACCCGTCCGATCACCGTGACGTGGTCGGCCATGTGCAGGAAGCCACGGTCGCTGACGTCGACAACGCCATCCAGTGCGCCCTCAACGCGGCGCCGATCTGGCAGGCCACGCCACCGGCCGAACGCGCTGCGATCCTGGAGCGCGCCGCCGACCTGATGGAAGGCGAGATCCAGCCGTTGATGGGCCTGCTGGCCCGCGAAGCCGGCAAGACCTTCGCCAACGCCATCGCCGAAGTGCGTGAAGCCGTGGACTTCCTGCGTTACTACGCAGTGCAGGCCCGCAACGACTTCACCAACGATGCCCACCGCCCACTGGGCCCGGTGGTCTGCATCAGCCCGTGGAACTTCCCGCTGGCGATTTTCAGCGGACAAGTGGCCGCCGCGCTGGCCGCCGGTAACCCGGTACTGGCCAAGCCTGCCGAGCAGACGCCGTTGGTGGCTGCGCAAGCCGTGCGCCTGATGCTCGAAGCCGGCATTCCGGAAGGCGTGCTGCAACTGCTGCCGGGCCGTGGCGAAACCGTCGGTGCCCGCCTGGTGGGTGATGATCGGGTCAAAGGCGTGATGTTCACCGGTTCCACCGAAGTCGCTCGTCTGTTGCAGCGCAACATCGCCGGGCGCCTGGACAACCAGGGGCGTCCGATCCCGCTGATCGCCGAAACCGGTGGCCAGAACGCAATGATCGTCGACTCCTCGGCCCTGACCGAACAAGTGGTCATCGACGTGGTGTCTTCAGCATTCGACAGCGCCGGCCAGCGTTGCTCCGCTTTGCGGGTCCTGTGCTTGCAGGAAGACTCGGCCGACCGCGTCATCGAAATGCTCAAGGGAGCCATGGCTGAATCGCGTCTCGGCAACCCTGAGCGCCTGTCGGTAGACATCGGCCCGGTGATCGATGCTGAAGCCAAGGCCGGTATCGAGAAACACATCCAGGCCATGCGCGACAAAGGTCGCACCGTGTACCAGATGGCAATCGCCGACAGCGCCGAGTGCAAACGCGGCACGTTTGTGATGCCGACCCTGATCGAGCTGGAAAGCTTCGACGAGCTGCAGCGTGAGATCTTTGGTCCGGTGCTGCACGTAGTGCGCTACAAGCGCAAGGAACTGGATCAACTGATCAACCAGATCAATGCCTCCGGTTATGGCCTGACCCTGGGCGTACATACTCGCATCGACGAGACCATCGCCAAGGTGATCGATAACGTCCATGCCGGTAACGTCTATGTGAACCGCAACATCGTGGGTGCCGTGGTCGGCGTGCAACCGTTCGGTGGCGAAGGCCTGTCGGGCACCGGTCCCAAGGCCGGTGGTCCGCTGTACCTGTACCGCCTGCTGTCGACACGGCCTACCGATGCGATTCAGCAGTCGTTCGTCCGTGACGACGCCCTAAACGCGCCAGACCTGCGCTTGCGTGACGCCATGAGCAAGCCGCTGACCGCCCTGCAAGCCTGGGCAGACAGCCAGAAACTCGCCGAATTGAGCGCCCTGTGCGTACAGTTCGCGGCTCAGTCGCAAAGCGGTATCACCCGCCAACTGACCGGCCCGACCGGCGAACGCAACAGCTACGCCATTCTGCCCCGCGAGCACGTGCTGTGCCTAGCGGACGTAGAGGGCGATCTGCTGACGCAACTGGCCGCGGTGCTGGCGGTAGGCGGCTCGGCTGTTTGGCCGGAAACCGACACCAGCAAAGCTCTGTTCGCACGCTTGCCGAAAGAAATTCAAGCGCGCATCCAGCGGGTTTCCGACTGGGCCAAGGACGAAGTGGCTTACGACGCCGTCCTGCATCATGGCGACTCGGATCAACTGCGCAGCGTTTGCCAGCAAGTGGCCAAGCGTGCCGGCGCCATTGTCGGAGTCCAGGGCTTGTCCCAGGGCGAAACCAACATCGCACTGGAGCGCCTGGTGATCGAACGTGCGTTGAGCGTCAACACCGCTGCGGCGGGTGGCAACGCCAGCCTGATGACCATCGGCTAAACCGCTGTAGACCAGGCATCTGCAATGGGTGCCTGGTCATCGANCACTGGAGCGCCTGGTGATCGAACGTGCGTTGAGCGTCAACACCGCTGCGGCGGGTGGCAACGCCAGCCTGATGACCATCGGCTAAACCGCTGTAGACCAGGCATCTGCAATGGGTGCCTGGTCATCGAAATCCCTGTGGGAGCGAGCCTGCTCGCGATAGCGGTGGATCAGTCGACAACATTCCTGACTGACCCACCGCTATCGCGAGCAGGCTCGCTCCCACATTTTGATTAGCGTCGCCCTCTCTCCTCCATCACCCAAATCAATCATCCTGTTCAGCCTCTATTGCCACGCCTAGACTCGGCCCATTCCAAAAAAAGGTAAGCCGCCATGTCCGAGACGTTGCTCAGTTCCCGAAATCTGGCTTTCGAGCTGTATGAAGTCCTTGATGCCGAGGGCTTGACCCAGCGCGAGCGGTTCGCCGAGCACAATCGCGAAACCTTCGACGCGGCCATCGGCACCGCCCGCGGCATCGCCGAAAAATATTTCGCACCGCATAACCGCAAGAACGATGAAAACGAGCCGCGCTACGAGGACGGTCAGGCGATCCTGATTCCGGAAGTAAAGCCGGCGGTGGATGCCTTCCTGGAGGCCGGTTTTCTCAATGCCGCACGCAGTTTCGACGCCGGCGGCATGCAATTGCCGACGCTGCTGTCCCAAGCCTGCTTCGCGCACTTTCAGTCGGCCAACGCCGCTTCGACCTCTTACCCGTTCCTGACCATGGGCGCGGCGAACCTGATCGAAAGCTTCGGCAGCGAGGAGCAGAAACAACGTTTCCTGCAACCGATGATCGATGGTCGCTTCTTCGGCACCATGGCCCTGACCGAACCCCACGCCGGATCTTCGCTATCGGATATTCGTACCCGTGCGGAGCCGACATCCGACGGCACTTATCGGCTCAAGGGCAACAAGATCTTCATCTCCGGCGGCGATCATCCGCTGTCGGAAAACATCGTGCACATGGTCCTGGCGAAACTGCCGGACGCGCCACCCGGCGTTAAGGGCATCTCGCTGTTTATCGTGCCCAAGTTCCTGGTCAACGACGACGGCAGCCTCGGCCAGCGTAACGACGTGCTGCTGGCCGGGCTGTTCCACAAGATGGGCTGGCGCGGCACCACCTCCACGGCGCTGAACTTCGGCGACAACGGCGAATGCGTCGGTTACCTCGTGGGGAAACCGCACCACGGCCTGAGCTACATGTTCCAGATGATGAACGAAGCGCGGATCGGCGTTGGCATGGGTGCGGTCATGCTGGGTTACGCCGGCTACCTGTATTCCCTTGAATACGCCCGCGAACGTCCGCAGGGCCGGGTGCCCGACAGCAAGGACCCCACCACCGCTCCCGTGGCGATCATCCAGCACGCCGATGTACGTCGCATGCTGCTGACCCAGAAGGCCTACGTTGAAGGCTCGTTTGACCTGGGCCTGTACGCCGCACGCCTGTTCGACGACACCACCACCCTTGAAAGCGAAGCCGAGCGCAGACGCGCCCATGAGTTGCTGGATCTGCTGACCCCCATCGTCAAATCCTGGCCATCGGAGTTTTGCCTGAAGGCCAACGAACTGGCGATCCAGATTCTGGGTGGCCACGGCTATACCCGCGAATACCCGGTCGAACAGTATTACCGCGACAACCGCTTGAACCCGATTCATGAAGGTACTCACGGCATCCAGTCCCTGGACCTGCTGGGCCGCAAACTGGCGCAGAACGGGGGTGCAGGGCTCAAGCAACTGATCCGCCTGGTGGCCGACACCAGCGAACGCGCCCAGGCGTACGAATCATTGGCGGCGTTGCGTCAGCCGCTGGAAGCCCTGGTGGCGCGCCTGCAAACGGTGACCCTGGGCCTGCTGACGGACCTGGCCCAAGGCAAGGTCAACAGCAGCCTCGCCAACTCGGCGCTGTATCTCAAGGTGTTTGGGCACATGGTGATTGGCTGGCGCTGGCTGGAGCAGGCGATTCGGGCCGAGGAAGGCCTGGCCAAGGGGAACGCGACGGACACCGACTTCTATAAGGGCAAGCTGCAAGCGGCGCGGTATTTCCTGACCTGGGAAGTGCCGGGTTGTCAGCATGAGCTGGCGCTGCTTGAGGCGCGGGATGATACCTGCCTTGGGATGCGGGAGGAGTGGTTCTGATCCAGTTCTTGCGGCGCGGCTGAAACCCAATCGCGAGCAGGCTCGCTCCCACAGTGGATCGGCGATGAACGCGGATATTGCGTTCACTCAGCCCCATGTGGGAGCGAGCCTGCTCGCGATGACTTAAGAACAGACAACGACGCTTTATAAGCCAAGTCGCGACTTCAAGCCTGTTGAATCGTCTTGGAAATGACCTCGACCGTGGCGCTGACTTGCTCTTGGTAACGGTCGAGTTCCGCTTGATGTTGCTTCTGCATTTCCATCTGCTGCGAGCACAGGTTCATGGCCGCCAATACCAGCAGACGATCACCGATCAGCGTCGGGTATTTCCTTTTGGTGTCGGCCAGAGCGGCCTTGAGCATCGAAGCGGCGTCCAGCAGGGCCTGTTCCTGCCCGGCCGGCGCCTTGATTGAATAGTCCTCTCCCAGAATCGAGACGACCGTCACCCCGTCGACGTCATGCTTCATGCGCTGACAGGACCGGCGCTGGCGCGCTCGATCAGGGCCTGGATGCGCGCGGCGGTGGTGCCGTGCAGCTCTTCCTGTTCCATCAGGCTCAGTTGCAGGCTTTCATTTTCATCCTTGGCCTTGGCCAGTTCCGCGTTCAGGGTCTCATTCAGGCCGGCCAGTTGACGGTTCTGTTGCACCAGGTCGTTGACCAGTTGTTCCAGTTGGCTGAGGGATGTTTCCAACATATTGATTTCCAGGCTTTTTCAAGGGGGCGCGTACGATAAAGAAAAGTCACCGTCAATGCCACGACTTGGGGCGGCGGTGCTTCGCTGGCGAGCTGTAAAGACTGTGAATGGAAGATCTGGTTCCCGCCCTTCGTCGCGCAGCAGGCGCTGCCCTGCGACAAAAGCACGCAGCGACTCAAGACTTTAGTCGTATGACCGATAAGTCAGGGAACACCTGTCACCACCCCCGCACGGACGCGCCCCCTTCCGGTACTTTCCATGTCCCTACGTAATATGAATATCGCGCCGCGGGCGTTCCTGGGGTTTGCCCTGATCGGCGCCCTGATGCTGGCCCTCGGGGTGTTCGCCCTGAGCCAGATGAGCAAAATCCGTGCATCCGGCGAAAGCCTCGTCCAGAACAGCGTGCCCAGCATCAAGGCCCTGGATGAATTCACCTCGCTGACCCTGCGTCTGCGCGTGCTGTCCTATCGCTTGCTGGTCAACCGCGAACCGGACATCCAGCAGAAAACCTTCAGCTTGTTCGAGCAACGCAACCAGCAGATCCAGACGGCTCAAAGCGCCTACGAAAAACTCATCAGCTCCCCGCAAGAACGGGCCGCCTACGATCAGTACGTTCAATTGCTGGGCCAATACCGCCAGCTCGAAGAGCGGATGAAAACGTTGTCGAGCAACAATCAGCTCGATGAACTGCGTGCATTGCTCAACACTGAACTGCTGAGCAACTCAGACGCCATCAACGCGGCGATCGCCCGCTTGGTGGACATCAACAACCAGCAAGCCGAGGCCCTCAATCAGGGTGCGACCCAACAATATTCAACGGCCTTCAATTGGGTAGTCACGCTGCTGGTCATCGCCACCGGCCTGACCCTGCTGTTCGCCTGGATGCTGACCAACAGCATTACCCGTCCGATCGGCAGCGCCCTGGACGCCGCCGAAGAAATCGCCAAGGGCAACCTGACCCGACCGATTACCGTGGATGGCAACGATGAAGCTGGTCGCCTGCTGCGGGCGATGTCGACCATGCAGGACAAACTGCGCGACACCCTGCAGCGGATCTCCGGTTCGGCCACCCAACTGGCTTCCGCCGCCGAAGAGCTCAACAGCGTCACCGACGAAAGCGCCCGTGGCCTGACCCAGCAGAACAATGAAATCGAACAGGCCGCCACCGCAGTCAACGAGATGACCAGCGCCGTCGAAGAAGTGGCGCGCAACGCGGTCAGCACCTCCGAAGCCTCGAAAGACGCCACCGCCTCTGCCGGTGACGGTCGCGACCTGGTACAGGAAACTGTCAGCGCCATCGAGCGCATGAGCGCCGATGTGCAAAGCACCGCCACGTTGATCGGCGACCTGGCCAACGAGTCTCGTGACATCGGCAAGGTGCTGGACGTGATCCGCGGCCTGGCTGACCAGACCAACCTGCTGGCCTTGAACGCCGCCATCGAAGCGGCCCGCGCCGGTGAGGCCGGTCGTGGTTTCGCCGTGGTGGCCGACGAAGTGCGCGCTCTGGCCCATCGCACCCAGCAGTCGACCAGCGAGATCGAACGCATGATCGGCAGCATCCAGAGCGGCACCGAACACGCTGTGGATTCGATGCGCAACAGCACCGAGCGTGCCGAGTCGACACTGAACATCGCCCGTGGTGCCGGCCTGTCCCTGGACACGATCAACACCGCCATCGTCGAAATCAACGAACGCAACCTGGTAATCGCCAGCGCCGCCGAGGAACAGGCCCAAGTGGCCCGTGAAGTGGACCGCAACCTGGTGAACATCCGCGACCTGTCGGTGCAATCGGCCACTGGCGCTAACCAGACCAGCGCCGCCAGTGCCGAACTGTCGCGTCTGGCCGTGGACTTGAACAGCATGGTTGGGCGGTTCAGCCTTTAACCCGCGTAACGGTTGATCGTCCACAGACCGTGCGCGATCAACCCTCCAGCTTTTGTGGCGAGGGAGCTTGCTCCCGCTGGGCTGCGAAGCGGCCCCATAACCTCAAAAGCGACGACTGCTTCGCAGCCGAACGGGAGCAAGCTCCCTCGCCACGGTATTGCTGCCGCGCTTGTACCCCACAATCCGCCAACCTTTTTTGACAGCATCACATTTCAACAGGTTAGAATCGCTGGCACGCAGACTGCATGGTCAGTCTGCGCCCGCCCCCCACGCTTGCTCGGAGTACTGCCTTTGACTGCGACGACCATCAACAGCCTGTTCTTGATCGGCGCGTTGCTGGTAGGTGCGAGCATTCTGGTCAGTTCTCTTTCGTCCCGCCTGGGCATCCCGATTCTGGTGATCATCCTGGCCGTGGGCATGCTCGCCGGTGTCGACGGCGCCGGGATTCTGTTCGATAACTACGCCACAGCCTATCTGGTCGGCAACCTCGCGCTGGCGGTCATTCTGCTGGACGGTGGCCTGCGCACGCGGGTGTCGAGCTTTCGCGTGGCGTTGTGGCCAGCATTGTCGCTGGCCACCGTTGGCGTCCTGATCACCACCGGGCTGACCGGCCTGGCGGCGGCGTGGCTGTTCAATCTGAACCTGATGCAAGGTCTGCTGATTGGCGCCATCGTCGGCTCGACCGATGCCGCGGCGGTGTTTTCGCTGTTGGGCGGCAAGGGCCTGAACGAGCGGGTCAGCGCGACACTGGAGATCGAGTCCGGTAGCAACGACCCCATGGCGGTGTTCCTGACCGTAACCCTGATCGGCATGCTCGCCAGCGGTGAAACCGGTCTGCATTGGAACCTGCTGGGGCACTTGTTGCGTGAATTCGGCATCGGCGGGGTGATCGGCCTGGGTGGTGGCTGGCTGATGCTGCAACTGGTCAACCGCATCAACCTGGCCAACGGGCTCTACCCGATCCTCGTCATCAGCGGCGGCCTGGCGGTGTTCGCTCTGACCAATGCCCTGCACGGCAGCGGCTTCCTCGCGGTTTACCTGTGCGGCCTGGTGATCGGCAACCGCCCGGTGCGCAGCCGTCATGGCATCCTGCACATGCTCGATGGCATGGCCTGGCTGGCGCAGATCGGCATGTTCCTGGTGCTGGGGCTGCTGGTCACGCCCCATGACCTGTTGCCGATCGCCCTGCCGGCCCTGGGCCTGGCCTTGTGGATGATCCTGATCGCACGTCCGCTGTCGGTGATGGTGGGGCTGTTGCCGTTCAAGGCTTTCCATGGCCGCGAGAAAGTATTCATTTCCTGGGTCGGCCTACGCGGCGCGGTGCCAATCATCCTGGCAGTGTTCCCGTTGATGGCCGGCCTGCCCAACGCCCAGCTCTACTTCAACCTGGCGTTCTTTATCGTGCTGGTGTCGTTGCTGGTGCAGGGTACGAGCCTGCCGTGGGTCGCCAAACTGTTGCACGTTACCGTCCCGCCAGAACCCCTGCCGATCTCCCGGGCAGCGCTGGAGGTCCACGTCACCAGCGAGTGGGAACTGTTCATCTATCGCCTCGGCGCGGAGAAATGGTGCATCGGCTCGCCCCTGCGGGATCTGAAAATGCCCGACGGTACACGGATCGCGGCACTGTTTCGTGGCCAGCAACTGCTCCATCCGTCGGGTAGTACGGTGCTGGAAGTCGGTGATTTGCTGTGTGTGATCGGCCATGAACACGATTTGCCGGCCCTTGGAAAACTGTTCAGCCAGGCACCGCAAAGGGGCTTGGATCTGCGCTTCTTCGGCGATTTCGTACTCGAAGGAGACGCCCAGCTGGCCGCGGTTGCGGCCCTGTACGGGCTGAAGCTGGACGGCATCGATCCGGACATGTCCCTGGGCCGTTTCATCGCCCAGAAAGTCGGTGGCGCGCCAGTAGTCGGTGACCAGGTGGATTGGAACAACACCCTTTGGACCGTTGCGGTCATGGACGGGAACAAGATCGGCAAAGTGGGCGTCAGATTCCCCGAAGGAAGTCGCCCGGGTCCCGGCTTGTTCCTCTAAACTGCTCCCACTTTCACTTGCTCGACCGGTCTCTATGCCTACCCTGCGCTCCTTTTTAACCATTGCCCTGCTGGGCCTGAGTCTTTCCGTCTGCCCACTGCAAGCCGCCGAACCGCTCACCAGCGCTTCGGTCCAGGCCAGCCTGGACAAAATCGCTGACCGCAAACTGCCGGAAGCCGAGCAGAAGGCCTTGCAGGAGACCCTGCAAAAGACCCTGGCACAGCTCACCAGCAAGGCCGAATACGAGCAGAAGCTGGTCGATCTCAAACAGCAGCTGGCCAGTGCCCCCAAGCAAAACATTGAAAACCAGCGCGAGCTGGCCCGGCTCAAGAGCACCCCCGTGGTGCCGGTGGCACAGCGTTACGCCAACCTGCCGGTGCCCCAGCTCGAACAGATGCTGACGGACCGTTCCACCCAGCAGAGTGACCTGCAAAAAGCCCTGGCCGATGCCAACAGCCTGATCATCACCGCCCAGACCCGCCCCGAGCGCGCCCAGGCCGAAATCGCCAGCAGCCAGACCCGCATCCAGCAGATCAACACCATCCTCAAGACGGGCAAGGATGCCGGTAAAACCCTGAACGGCGAACAGCGCGACCAGCTCAACGCCGAACTGGCCGCACTCAATGCCCTGATTCCGCTGCGGCGCCAGGAACTGGCCGGCAACAGCCAGTTGCAAGACCTGGGCAACAGTCAGCACGACTTGCTGACGGAAAAGATCGACCGCATGGAGCAGGAAATCCAGGACCTGCAGACGCTGATCAACCAGAAGCGACTGGCCCAGTCCCAGGAAACGGTGACCCAGCAATCCATCGAAGCCCAGAAGGCCGGCGGCAGCAGCCTGCTGGCGACCGAAAGCACGGCCAACCTGAAACTTTCCGACTATCTGCTCAAAAGCACCGACCGCCTCAATGAGGTCACCCAGCAGAACCTGCAGACCAAGCAACTGCTGGACAGCGTTACCCAGACCGACGCGGCCCTGGACGAGCAGATCAGCGTACTCAAGGGCAGCCTGCTGCTGTCCAAGATTCTCTACAAACAGCGCCAAACCCTGCCGCGCCTGGAACTGGACAAGAATCTGGCGGACCAGATTGCCGACATCCGCCTGTACCAGTTCGAAGTCAGTCAACAACGCGAACTGCTGAACAACCCAAGCGCCTATGTCGACAATCTGCTGGCCTCGCAGCCTGCCGAGCAAGTCACGCCGCAACTGCGCAAGACCCTGCTGGAACTGGCCCTGACCCGGGTCGACCTGCTGGAAAGGCTGAACCGCGAGTTGAGCGCGGTGCTTAACGAATCCATCACCTTGCAGCTCAACCAGAAGCAACTGCTCAGTACCGCCCAAAACTTGCGGGCGACCCTGGAAGAGCAAATGTTCTGGATTCCCAGCAACAAGCCGCTGGATTTCGAATGGATGCGGGGCGTGCCGGCGCGCCTGGAAAAACAGATCGACTCGCTACCCTGGGCCTCGAGTCTCAGTGAGCTGGCGGACGGCCTGACCCAGCGGCCGCTGCTGTTCCTGCCCCTGGCGCTGCTCATCGGTGCTCTGCTGTGGCGACGCAAGAATCTGTATGCCCGGCTGAACAAGGTTCACCAGGACGTCGGCCACTTCAAGCGTGACAGTCAGTGGCACACCCCCCAGGCGATTCTGATCAATATCCTGCTGGCGATGCCGGTAGCCCTGGCGCTGGCCCTGTGCGGCTACGCCCTGCAGATCGACGCCCGGGGCCAGAACGCCAACCTCGGCGCGGCGCTGCTGCAGATCGGCCAGGCCTGGCTGGTGTTCTATACCGCCTATAGGGTGCTGGCGCCCGGTGGCGTGGCCGAGTTGCATTTCCGCTGGGAAAAACCCCAGGTCGAATTCCTCCAGGGCTGGATCCGCCGGCTCGGGCTGGTGGTACTGGCGCTGGTCGCGGTGGTGGCCGTGGCCGAATTGCAACCCTCGGCCCTGGCCGACGATGTATTGGGCATGCCGGTGGTGCTGACCTGCTACGCCCTGATGGCCTGGCTGCTCAGCCGCCTGTTGCTCAGCAGCCCGACCCACCAGAACACCTCGCTGTTCCGCAAGGCCGTCGGGGTGATGTTCACCGCGCTGCCCATCGCCTTGTTCGTAGCCGTGTGCTTCGGCTACTACTACACCGCCCTGAAACTCAGCGACCGACTGATCAATACCCTGTACCTGCTGATGTTCTGGCTGGTGATCGAGGCCACCTTCGTGCGCGGCCTGTCCGTCGCGGCGCGGCGCCTGGCCTACCAGCGCGCCCTGGCCAAGCGTCAGGCGACCAAGGAAGCCGGTGATGGCGAAGCAGTGGTCGAGGAACCGACCCTGGACATCGAAAAGGTCAACGAACAGTCCCTGCGCCTGATCCGCCTGGCGCTGCTGGGCGGTTTCATCGCCGCGCTGTACTGGGTCTGGTCGGACCTGATCAGCGTGTTCTCCTACCTGGACAACATCACCCTCTACGAGTACACCAGCGGTACAGGCGCCGCCATGAGCATGGTGCCCATCAGCATCGGTGACATGCTCGGCGCCCTGATCATCATCGGCATCACCTTCGCCCTGGCACGTAACCTGCCGGGACTTTTGGAAGTGTTCGTCCTGTCCAAGCTCAACCTGGCCCAGGGCAGCGCCTATGCCGCCACCACGCTGCTGTCCTATGTGATCGCCGGCATCGGCTTCGTCACCACACTGTCCACCCTGGGCGTGAGCTGGGACAAGCTGCAATGGCTGGTGGCCGCGCTCTCAGTCGGCCTGGGCTTCGGCATGCAGGAAATCTTCGCCAACTTCATCTCCGGGATCATGATCCTGTTCGAACGTCCGGTGCGGATCGGCGACACCATCACCATTGGCAACCTGTCGGGCACGGTCAGCAAGATCCGTATCCGTGCCACCACCATCACCGACTTCGACCGTAAAGACATCATCGTTCCGAACAAAACGTTCATCACCGGACAGTTGATCAACTGGTCGCTGACCGACACCGTCACCCGAGTAACCCTCAAACTGGGTGTCGACTACGGATCAGACCTTGATCTGGTCAAGGAACTGCTGCTCAAGGCTGCCCGCGAGAACCCGCGCGTGCTGAAAGAACCAGAACCACTCGTGTACTTCCTCAACTTCGGGGAGAGTACCCTGGACCATGAGCTGCGCATGCATGTGCGCGACCTGGGTGACCGCAATCCTGTGCTGGACGAGATCAACCGGTTCATCAGTCGCGAATTCAAGAAGCAGAACATCAGCATTGCGTTCCGGCAGGTAGAAGTTTCCTTGAAAAATCTTCAAGGCCTCGAATACAAGCTGACACCTGTCTTGCCTGGAGACAAAACCGCGACGCCTGAGCCTCCCCTCACGCCAGGGCCCAAGTCCTTGCCAGAGCCGCCGGCAGCCACCCTCGACTGATCGCGCGAAGCCTGCGGGCATCGCGCCGGAGACGGCCATGAAAACCCTGGAAACATTGACCTTCGATAACCGCTTCGCCCGTCTTGGCGACGGTTTCTCGGCCCACGTGCTACCCGAGCCCATCGACAATCCCCGGCTGGTCGTTGCCAGCGACCAAGCCATGGCATTGCTGGACCTGGACCCAGTCGAAGCCCAGGCACCGCTGTTCGCCGAGCTGTTCGGCGGACACAAGCTGTGGGCTGAAACCGAGCCACGGGCGATGGTGTATTCGGGCCACCAGTTCGGCCATTACAACCCACAACTGGGGGACGGCCGCGGGTTGCTACTGGGGGAGGTATACAACGAGGCCGGGGACCACTGGGACCTGCACCTCAAGGGCGCCGGCCAGACACCGTTCTCACGCATGGGCGATGGACGGGCGGTATTGCGCTCCTCGATCCGCGAGTTCCTGGCGTCCGAAGCGCTGCACGCCCTGGGCATACCGACTACACGCGCCTTATGCGTGATCGGTTCCGACACCCCGGTATGGCGCGAAAAGCAGGAGCGCGCCGCCATGGTGTTGCGTATGGCGCCGAGCCATGTGCGCTTCGGGCATTTCGAATACTTCTACTACACCAAAAAGCCCGAGTTGCATGCCACCCTCGCGGAGCATGTGCTGAACATGCACTTTGCCGAGTGCCGCGAACAACCGGAGCCGTACCTGGCGATGTTCCGCGAAATCGTCGAGCGCAACGCCGAATTGATCGCCAAATGGCAAGCCTACGGCTTCTGCCACGGTGTGATGAACACCGACAACATGTCGATCCTGGGCATCACCTTCGATTTCGGGCCGTTCGCCTTCCTCGACGACTTCGACGCCAACTTCATCTGCAACCACTCCGACGACCAGGGCCGCTACTCGTTTAGCAACCAGGTGCCAATCGGCCAATGGAACCTCAGCGCACTGGCCCAGGCCCTAACGCCGTTCATCAGCGTCGAGGCCCTGCGTGAAACACTCGGTTTGTATTTGCCGCTGTACCAGGCCCACTACCTGGACCTGATGCGCCGCCGCCTGGGCCTGACCAGCGCCGAGGAGGATGACCAGAACCTGGTGGAGCGCCTGCTGCAATTGATGCAAAACAGCGGCGTCGACTACAGCCTGTTCTTCCGCCGGCTAGGCGATCAGTCCCCCGAACAGGCCGTCGCCGCCCTGCGTGATGACTTCGTCGACCTCAAGGGCTTCGACGCCTGGGGCGAGCTATACGTTGCCCGCGTCAGCCGCGAAGGCCCTGTCGATCAAGACCTGCGTCGCGTCCGCATGCACGCGGTGAACCCACTGTATGTGCTGCGCAACTACCTGGCGCAGAAAGCCATCGACGCCGCCGAGGCAGGCGACTACGAAGAAGTCCGCCGCCTGCACACGGTGCTGAGCAGGCCGTTCGAAGAACAGCCGGGCATGGACAGCTACGCGCAACGTCCGCCGGAGTGGGGCAAACATCTGGAGATCAGTTGTTCGTCGTAAAACCTTCAGTCTTGCGAGGGCAAGGCATGTGGGAGCAAGGCTTGCCCGCGATGAAAACAACTCGGTCTTCCCCATAAACCGAGGAGCCTGTATCGCGAGCAAGCTTTGCTCCCACAGGGAAACGTCAAATAAAGGTTTCAACCGACACGCCGAAGCGCCCCGCCAGCCAGCGGATCTGCCTCAAATTGAGCTGGCGCTTGCCGCTTAACACCTCCGATACCACCGACTGGGTGCCGACGCCCGGCAAGTCGCTCTGGCTCATCCCATGCTCGCGCATCAGGTAGCGAAGTGTCTCGACGCCGCTGGCCTTGGGCATTGGCCGATGTTGGTGATCCCAAGCCTCGATCCATTCGCCGATGATGTCCACCAGGCTCATAAGGGGATGGGCTTCGTCTTCACCAATCAATTCCAGCAATTCATCGAGAGCTGCGACCAACCGGTCGTAGTCCTCCTCGTTCCTGGGTTTGCGCAGCAGGGGCGACACAAACTCCCAATGGGCGGCGACTTGTTCGATTAGTGCACTCATCCCTTTTCCTCCTTCCACTTGCCTCTGTCGTATTCCTGATGATCCAGCACGCATTTGATGTACAAGCGCTGAGGCCGATAGCGAACCACGGCAATCAGTCGCAATTTATTGCCACCAATATCGAACACATGTAGCGGACCGACCTTGTCGGTTGCGGGAAAAATGGATTTCATCGCAGCGAAGTCAGCCGGGCTGTTGCGTTTGATAAGCCGATACCATTGATCCAGCGAATTGGCGCAGCGCGGCCATTTTTCCTTGGCCTCCCAGATGCGCTTCTCAGTGATCACATGCATGCAATGTCCTTATCGCATTTTGCTATGGAGGAGTTAAACACAGATCGGACGCATCGCAAATTGCGATAGAGCCGAATAGACAGAAGGTTGCCGAAGTGTTTTTTTAGCCTAGTCACTCAAGGCTTCAAGACTTCGGCAAAAAATGTGAGCGGATGTGAGCCCTGCTCACCCCACCTTATCGTTGCCCTGCTCAGGCGTCTCGATGCCCGGTTCTGCCTCGCCACTCTCTGCTTCACCAGCCGGTTTGGCCGGCGGTTTTTTCTCGGGGTAGCCGGGCATGCCGCGGGCGTCTTCGGGAGTCAGTTCATCCCGTTCGTGGCGACGGTCGATGGCGTAGGACGGGGCGGCGTTCGGGTCTTCGTCGCGGCCGGCAGTGCCGAGTACGAAGCCGTCGTCGTTAGGGTTCGTTGGTGCCTGGGGGATGGTCGGGTCTTGAGGATTGCTCATGGGGCCTCCTGGGTTGCGAACAGGTGCTGTGTGTTTTTTTGAGGGCCTGGGGGGTTTTCAGTGCGGCGCACCTGATGAATGGCAGTCTTGATAAATGTCCTGGGAAAATGCCTGGATTGTGAGCCCGCTCCCACAAGGGAAATCCGGTGGTAATGCTGCCTGCGCCCTACGCCATATCACTCTGGCTGAATTCTTCGGCCAGAAAATCAATCAGCGTGCGCACCGACGGCAGCAACCCGCGCCGGGAGGCGAAGATCGCATGGACGATCCCGCACTTGGGCGTCCAGCCCGGTACCAATTCCACCAGCCGGCCAGCAGCCAGGTCTTCGCGCACCACCACGGCGGGCAGATGAGCGATGCCGATACCCGCCAGTACCGCGTGACGCAGGGCCAGCAGGTCATCGGTGACCATGCGTGGTTCATGGCGAATCAACGCGCTGGCGCCGTCCGGGCCGAACAATTCCCACTGGTATTCACGCTGCGCCGCCCCCCAGTGCACGCTCGGCAAACCGTGCAGGTCCGCCGGTGAAGCGGGTGAGGACAGGCGCTCGCGGTAGGCCGGGCTGCCTACCAGGCACTGGGTGCTGTTGCCCAGTACTTTCATGACCATGTCGGTGTTTTCCAGCGGCGGAAAGCGTACCCGCAACGCGATATCGAAACCCTCATGGATCAGGTCGACCCGGCGGTTGGTGCTCTCAATGAACAACTCCACCCGTGGGTACTTGAGCATGTAGCGGGTCAGCATCGGCCCGACCCAGCTGTTGAGCAACGCTGTCGGGCAACTGATACGCACCAGGCCCTGGGGCTCGGAGCGGTTGCGCTCGATCACTTCGGCCGCGCTCTCGGCCTCGACCCGCATCGCCAGGCAGCGCTGGTAGTAGGCCTGGCCGATCTCCGTCAACGAGCAATGACGACTGGAGCGATGGATCAACCGCACCCCAAGGCGTTCTTCCAGTTGGGCAATGCGCCGGCTGAGCTTCGATTTGGGCATGTCCAGCGCTCGGCCGGCGGCGGCGAAACCGCCGTGCTCGACCACTTGGGTGAAGTAGTAAAGCGTATTGAGGTCTTCGATGATCGTTCTCCAAATAGAACGCTAAGGCTGATTTTTGCAGTCTAGCGCATCAAAGGTGCCAGTTTTAATCTATGTCCATCGCTTAGCAACACACCAACACTGAAAACTTTAACCACGCCGAACCGTTCGGCAGCCAAAACTTAGAGGACTAACGCCATGACCACTTCCTACAAGCGTCTCGACAAAGATAACGCCGCCGTTCTGCTGGTGGACCACCAGGCTGGCCTGCTGTCGCTGGTGCGTGACATCGACCCGGACCGCTTCAAGAACAACGTGCTGGCCCTGGCCGACCTGGCCAAATACTTCGAGCTGCCGACCATCCTCACCACCAGTTTCGAAACCGGCCCCAACGGCCCGTTGATGCCCGAGCTCAAGAGCCTGTTCCCGGACGCGCCGTACATCGCCCGTCCCGGCCAGATCAACGCCTGGGACAACGAAGATTTCGTCAAGGCGATCAAAGCCACCGGCAAGAAGCAACTGATCATCGCCGGCGTCGTCACGGAAGTCTGTGTAGCCTTCCCGGCACTGTCGGCCCTGGCCGAAGGTTTCGAGGTGTTCGTGGTCACCGATGCCTCTGGCACCTTCAACGAGCTGACCCGTCAATCGGCCTGGGACCGCATGTCCTCCTCGGGTGCGCAATTGATGACCTGGTTCGGTCTGGCCTGCGAACTGCATCGCGACTGGCGCAACGATGTAGAAGGGCTGGCGACCTTGTTCTCCAACCACATCCCGGACTACCGCAACCTGATGACCAGCTACAACACGCTGACCAGCGCGAAGTAACCGGCAACGCGTAACCCCTGTGGGAGCGAGCCCGCTCGCGATGACGGCAGGACAGTCAATGATGTATTGACTGTCAGGCCGCAATCGCGAGCAGGCTCGCTCCCACAAGTGTTTGCGGTGTGCTCTACACGGTGGTCAAATCTTTACCAATGATCTTTTCCGGAGTTGTCCCAATGCTGATCCCCTGCCCCCACTGCAACGGGCTCAACCGCATCCCCGCCGAACGCCTGGGCGATGAGCCCAAGTGCGGGCGCTGCAAGGCCCAGGTGTTATTGAGCAAACCGTTCGAACTCAAGCAAGGCGACTATGCCAGCCAGATCAAGGGTGACCTGCCGTTACTGGTGGATGTGTGGGCCGATTGGTGCGGGCCATGCAAATCCTTCGCGCCCGTGTTCGAACAGGCTGCCACGCAACTGGTGGGTAAATGCCGCCTGGCCAAGCTCGACAGCGAAGCCAACCAGCAGCTATCGGCACAGCTGGGGATCCGCTCGATACCCAGCCTGATCCTGTTCAAGGACGGCCGCGAAGTGGCGCGCCAGAGCGGGGCATTGCCGTTGCCGCAGTTGATGAGTTGGTTGCGCGGCCAGGGGATTTGACCTCAGCACTGTGGGAGCGAGCCTGCTCGCGATAGCGGACTGCCTGGCTACCTCTATGTTGAATGTGCCACCGCAATCGCGAGCAGGCTCGCTCCCACAGTGGACTTGTATACGCCCGTCAATCAGGCGCTTTCCAGCAAGCTATGCAACTCCATGAACTGCTGGGTCAGCTTGTGACGCGGGTCCAGATGGATCAGGGGCAAGCTCGCCTGATGGGATTCTCGCATGCGCACCGAACTGCTCAGGTACACCGGCAAAACCGGCAAGCCTTCGGCAATGAGTTCGTCAAGGATCTGCTGCGGCAGGCTGGCCCGCGCCTGGAACTGATTGACGACGATGCCTTCGACTTCGAGCCCTTCGTTGTGGTCGTCCTTGAGCTCTTCTATTTCCGCCAACAGACCGTACAACGCCTGACGTGAAAAGCTGTCGCAATCGAAGGGAATCAGCACACGATCAGCGGCGATCAGTGCCGAAACCGCATAGAAGTTCAAGGCGGGCGGGGTATCCAGATAGATCCGGTCGTAATCCTCGCCCAGCTCTTCGAGCAACTTGCGCAGTTTGTTGATCTTGTGTTTCGCCTCAAGCTTGGGTTGCAGATCCGTCAGCTCGGCGGTGGCAGTGATGACGTGCAGGTTGTCGAACGGTGTTTCGTAGATATCCACCTTGTTCTTTTTCGAGAAGGGCCCGGACGACAGGGTTTGCTTGAAGAAATCGGCGATACCCATGGGGATGTCGTCGCCGGTAAGGCCCGTCAGGTATTGAGTCGAATTGGCCTGGGCATCCAGGTCCACCAACAGCGTGCGATACCCCTCGCTGGCACTGACCGCTGCCAGATTGCAGGCGATGCTGGACTTGCCCACGCCACCTTTCTGATTGAATACCACGCGCCGCATGTCAAAACCTCCGTGTATCAAAGATTCCCGAGTGTAGTAGGCCTCGATACCCCTTCGCTACCTTCGCTGCGGACGGACTACGACGCCGGAGGTTTTTTCCACCCCTGAAGCATCAACTTGGCGCAAGAGTGACAGAAACGTCCGACAGACATACTCGTCATAATCGCGACAATGGCTCTTGTCTGCGCCTGGACGAACGAACCGGTACATTTCGCTGAGCAAAATGTAACCAGCATTTGCTACAAGCCAACCGCACCCGGATAATGCGCGCCACTTGGGTCGCAAGACCATGCAGGGTTGGACGCGGGTCAAACCACTGAACCGTGACAATAAAAGCCCGCAGGGGTGGGGTGTATTTGTGATCAATTTCAACATCGCCCAATGGCGCGCGTGGGCCCCTGGGCTCGAAAGCGTGGACGACTGGCAGGCATGGAGCCGACAGCCGGTCGTGTTGCCCGCCAGCGATGCCGCCCCTGACGTTTCGTTTCTGCCGGCCATGCAGCGCCGTCGCCTCAGTCGCCTGGCGCGGATGGCCTTCAGCGTGGGCTGGCCGCTGGCCGAAGGCCGGTCGAACCTGCCGTTGGTCTTTATTTCCCGTCACGGCGAAACCCCGCGTACTTTTGAGATTCTCAAGGACCTGGCAGCCAACCAACCGTTATCGCCGACTCAATTCAGCCTGTCGGTGCATAACGCCGTGATCGGCCTGTGGTCGATCCTGCGCGGCGAAACCAGCGAAATGACCGCCCTGGCGGCCACGGGCGACGGGCTGGAACACGGGATCCTGGAAGCCGTTGCGCTGCTGAACGAGGGAGCGGCGGCGGTGCTGCTGGTGATCACCGAAGAGCAGCCACCCCAGGTGTACGCTCCCTGGGTCAACGATGTGCCCTTCCCCTATGCAGTGGGCTTGCTGTTGACTCCAGGCGACGATTGGCAACTGGACCTGTCCACCCAGGCCGGTCAAAGGCCCGCCAGCGACTGGCCCCATGCCCTGGGTTTGTTGCGTACGCTGCTGAACAACCTATCCACCTGCCAACATGCCTGGAAGAATCGTGTATGGACCTGGCAACGCAACCGGTGAACGGTAAACATCGCGACGCCTACTACTGGCGCCTGATCGCGACTGCGGCAAGCTTCGTCCTGTTCGGGCTAGGCGGGCTGTGCCTGCGATTGCTGGTGTTTCCATTGCTGGCCTGGCTGCCCGGCGACGCCCAGGCCCACCGCCTGCGAGCCCGCCGCACTGTGGGGCGACTGTTCTGGTTCTTTATCCGTTTCATGGCCCGCACCGGCGTGCTCACCTATCAGATCGACGGCGCGGAGAAACTCGGTCGCCCCGGGCAAATGATCATCGCCAACCATCCGTCGCTGATCGACGTGGTGTTCCTGATCGGCCTGGTGCGCGACGCCAACTGCGTGGTCAAGCAGAGCCTGTGGGAAAACCCCTTCACCCGCGGCCCGCTGCGTTCGACCCAATACATCAGCAACGACGGCAGCATGGACATGCTTGATGCCGCCAGCGACGCCCTGCAGGACGGCCAGAGCCTGATCGTGTTCCCCGAAGGCACCCGTACTCGGCCAGGCCAACCACCGGCCTTTCATCGGGGCGCAGCGGCCATCGCGCTGCGAGGTGCGAAAATCCTCACTCCGGTGACCATCAAGGTCAGCCCCACCACTTTGACCAAGGCCGAACCCTGGTATCGCATCCCTCAGCGCCGCGTGCACTTCAGTTTCCACGTGGGGGCCGATATAGATCCACAGGCGTTCGCCGCGCTCGGCCCTGCGCCGCAGGCTTCGCGCAGGCTCAACGATTTTCTGCATCACTATTACATCAAGGAGCTCGCCGAAGATGAGCGATCTGCACCATGACATCAAACAGCTGATCATCGACGCCCTCGGCCTGGAGGACATCAGCACCGACGATATCGGCGACCATCAGACCCTGTTCGGCGAAGGCCTGGGCCTGGACTCGGTGGATGCCCTGGAGCTGGGCCTGGCGATCCAGAGGGAGTACGGGATCAAGATCGATGCCGACGCCAAGGACACCCGCAACCATTTCAGCAATGTGGCAAGCCTTGCGGCCTTCGTCACTGCAAATCGCGTAGCCTGAGACCGGACCATGCAAACTCGTGACGACATTTTCAATACCCTGCGCGATGCTCTGGTCGAGCTTTTCGAGCTGGACCCTGAGCGCGTAACGCTGGAGTCGAACCTGTATCAGGACCTGGAAATCGACAGCATCGACGCGGTCGACCTGATCGACCACATCAAGCGCCAGACCGGCAAGAAGATCGCCGCCGAAGAGTTCAAGTCGGTGCGCACCGTCAACGACGTGGTCGAGGCGGTCTATCGACTGGTTCAACCGGCCGCATGACCCGGCTGATTGGCCTCGGCCTGCTGCTGGTGGGCCTGTTGTACCCCTTTGCGGTGTATTTCGGCATGGAGCATTTCGCCCCATGGCAGTTCGGCCTGCTGCTGGGTAGCCTGTGGCTGGCCCGGGCATTGCTCGGTAAAAGCGGGCCCGGCAGCCGCTGGATGGCGGTTACGGCAATTGCCTTCAGTGTTTTGCTCGCGCTGTTCGACAGCCCGCTCCTGCTGCGCTGGTATCCGGTGCTGATCAGCGCCTTCATGCTCGGGCTGTTCGCCCTGAGTCTGAAATACGGTCCGCCGATGGTCGAGCGCCTGGCGCGCCTGCGCGAACCGCAGCTACCGGCCAACGCGGTGGTGTATACCCGCCAGGTCACGGTGGTCTGGAGTGTGTTTTTCCTGTGTAACGGCTTGCTCGCCGCCGCCCTCACCCTCTGGGCGCCGCTGAGCTGGTGGATGTTGTACACCGGCCTGATTTCCTACGGATTGATGGGGCTGCTGTTTGCCATTGAATGGCTTATACGACAACGGGTAAGAGGCCGCCCATGAATTGGATAACACTTGAGCAGATGTTGCTCAGAGCCCAGCCGGACCGTGCTGTGGCCGTCGACCCGGCGCTGAGCCACTCGCAACTGCGGGACGCGGCGCTGGGCCTGGCCGCCGGTCTGCAGGCCCGCGGCGTACGGCGCATAGCGGTGCACCTGGAAGACGCCGCCGACCTGGCGGTGGCCCTGCTCGGTGCCTGGCGCGCCGGGGCCAGCGTCCTGCTCCCGGCCGACCTGCAAGCCCAGACCCGCCAGCGCTGGTCGGCGGACGTCGACCTGTGGTTGACCGATCAACCCACGGACATCCGTCTCGACGACCTGCGACAAGCCCCCCTTGAGGCCACTGAACTGGACCTCGATCAGTGCTGGCTGAGCCTGTGCACCTCCGGGTCAAGCGGCGAGCCCAAGCGCATCGAGAAAAATCTGCGTCAGTTGAGCAACGAAGTCCAGGCCCTGGAACAATTGTGGGGCACCGACCTGGGCCCGGCCTGCGTGATCGGCAGCGTCGCCACCCAGCACATCTATGGCCTGCTGTTTCGGGTGCTGTGGCCGCTGTGTGCCGGGCGTACATTCGTGCGCCGGCAACTGGCTTTTCCCGAAGACCTGCAACGCGCCAGCCGTCAGTACCCGGCTTTTGCCTGGGTCGCCAGCCCGGCCTTGCTCAAGCGCATGGGCGATAACCTCGACTGGCCAGCCTTGAGCTGCGTACGCCGGGTATTCTCCTCCGGTGGTGCCTTGCCGACCGAGGCCGCCCAAAGCCTGCACCAGCGGCTGGGGCAATGGCCGACGGAAATCTTTGGCAGTTCGGAAACCGGCGGCATCGCCTGGCGTCAGGGCGCAGGCTTATGGCAGCCCTTCGCCGACGTAAAGCTGAGCCAGGACAGTGACGGCGCCTTGCTGATCGCCTCGCCTTATCTGCCGGCCGGCCATGTGGAACACACCGCCGACGCGGCGCGGATCGCCGGGGATGGACGCTTCGAACTGCTCGGGCGGCTGGATCGCATCGTCAAGCTTGAAGAGAAACGCATCTCCCTGCCCATGCTGGAACAGGCGTTGATGGCCCACGACTGGGTCAGCGAAGCCCGACTGGGGGTGGTCCAGGAAAACCGCGCCTCCCTCGGGGCGCTGCTGGTGCTGAGCGAAAGCGGCCTGCACGCCTTGCGCAACCTGGGTCGACGCGCCGTGACCGAGGCCTTGCGCCGTCACTTGAGCGAACACTGCGAAACCCTCGCCTTGCCTCGGCGCTGGCGCTGGCTGCGGCAGTTGCCGCTCAACGCCCAAGGCAAGCTGCCCCAGGCCGAAGTCGAAGCCCTGCTGATGGCTGCGCGCCCCAAAGCCCCGCAAGTGCTCGAACAGGTCGAAACCGACGGGCAATGGAGCCTGCAACTGCTAGTGCCCCCGGACCTGGCGTATTTCAGCGGCCACTTTCCCACCGCACCGGTCCTCCCCGGCGTGGTGCAGGTCGACTGGGCCTTGAGCCTGGGCCGACAACTGATGGACCTGCCGCCGCGGTTCGTCGGCATGGAAGTGCTGAAGTTCCAGCAACTGATGCGCCCCGGCGATGAAATCCAACTGCACCTGCGTTTCGACCGCGAGCGCGGCAAGCTGTACTTCGCTTATCGCAATGACACGGCGGCCTGTTCGAGTGGGCGGATTGTCCTGGGGGTGGCCGATGATTGATTGCACCGCCCTCCTGTGGCGAGGGAGCTTGCTCCCGCTGGGCTGCGAAGCAGCCCCAAGCGTTTCAAATCGCCGGGCGAGTGCTGCGCACTCGAGCGGGAGCAAGCTCCCTCGCCACAATAAGCGCCCTGTTCACAATGGATCGGTGGAAGGCGCAAACCATGCATAACCCCTGCGCCGTCATCCCGGTCTACAACCACGAAACCGCCGTCGCGACCGTGGTGCAAGCGCTGCTCGCCAACGGCTTGCCCTGCGTGCTGGTGGACGACGCCAGCAGCCCGGCCTGCGCGGCGGTATTGGAGCGGCTGGCCGAGGGCGAACAGGTCCATCTGGTCAGGCTGGCGGTCAATCAAGGCAAGGGTGGCGCGGTGATGACCGGCCTGCGGGAAGCGTCGCGCCTGGGCTTCAGCCACGCCCTGCAGGTCGATGCCGACGGGCAACACGATCTTGGCGACGTAAGGAACTTCATCGAGCAATCCCGCGCTCACCCGGAGGCGGTGATCTGCGGTTATCCCCAATACGATGAGAGCGTGCCCAAAGGCCGCTTGTATGCACGCTACCTGACGCATGTCATGGTCTGGATCAACAGCCTGTCCCTGCAAATCCGCGACTCGATGTGCGGGTTTCGGGTCTACCCGTTGCCACCGGTCCTGACGCTGATCGATTCGGCGAACATTGGCAAGCGCATGGATTTCGACTCCGACATCCTGGTGCGCCTGGCCTGGCGCAATCAACCGATGCGCTGGTTGCGTACCCGGGTTCACTACCCCTTGGACGGGGTTTCGCACTTTCGCCTGTTCCACGACAACGTACTGATTTCCAGCATGCACACCCGGTTGTTCTTCGGCATGCTGGTGCGCTCCCCCCTGATTCTCTGGCGACGGTGGCGAACATGAGCCTTGAGACAGACAAGCAGCACTGGGCCGACCGCCAGGAGCGCGGCAGTTTCTGGCTGATGAAACTCACCGCGTTCGCCGCCAAGGTGTTGGGCCGCCGCTTATTGAGCCCGTTGCTCTACGGCATCGTCCTGTACTTCTTCATTTTCGGCCGCAGCGCCCGGCAGGCAGCCTGGCAATACCAGCAGCGCCTGGCCGACTGGAGCGGCCGCACCGAGCTGCGCCCAAGCCATTGGCGAGTGTTCGGGCAGTTCATGGCATTTGCCGACTCCCTGCTGGACAAGCTCGACGTCTGGAACGGCAAGCTGAGCCTGGAACAGATCGAAATCGTCGATCCGGCATTGCTGCGCGATCACTTGCGCGACGGCCGTGGGCAGATGCTGGTGGGCGCACACCTGGGCAACCTGGAAATGTGCCGGGCCCTGGCCGAGCTGGGCGAGAAAGTGACCATGAACGTGCTGGTGCACACCAAGCACGCCGAACAGTTCAATCGTTTGCTGGGGGAAGCCGGCGCCACGCATCTGCGGCTGATCCAGGTCAGCGAGCTGGACCCGGTGATCATGCTGCAACTGAGCGAACGCCTGGAACGCGGCGAGTGGCTGGCGATAGCCGGCGACCGCATACCGCTGCACGGCGCACGCACTGTGACCGTGGACTTCATGGGTCGCCCGGCGGCATTTCCCCAAGGGCCCTGGCTGCTGGCCGGGCTGCTCAAATGCCCGATCAACCTGCTGATGTGCCTCAAGCACGAGGGACGCTATCGGGTCACCCTCGAACCCTTCGCCGAGGCCGTGGTGTGGAAACGCAGCGACCGCGAGCAGGTCATCACCCATTGGGCCGGCCTCTACGCCCAGCGCCTGGCGCACTATTGCCTCCAGGCACCGCAACAGTGGTTCAACTTTTACCCTTTCTGGAAGACCGATGACGATGCCCACTCTTGAGCCGGTAACCTTCGGCGAACGCCCCTTGCGCATCGAGGACGTACTGGCCCTGGCCAATCGTCAGGTGCAGACGCGGTTGCAGGACGATCCGACATTCCGCCAGCGCATCGCCAAGGGTGCGCAATTCCTCGACTCTTTGCTGGACAAGGAAGGCGTGATCTACGGTGTGACCACCGGTTACGGCGACTCCTGCGTGGTGGCCGTGCCGTTGCACCACGTCGAGGCCCTGCCCCGTCACTTGTATACGTTCCACGGTTGCGGCCTGGGCAAACTGCTGGACCCGCAGGCCACCCGCGCCGTGCTGGCCGCGCGTTTGCAGTCGCTGTGCCACGGCGTGTCCGGGGTGCGCGTGGAACTGCTGGAGCGACTCCAGGCCTTTCTCGAACATGACATCCTGCCGCTGATTCCGGAAGAAGGCTCGGTGGGCGCCAGCGGGGACCTGACGCCGCTGTCCTACGTCGCCGCCACCCTCTCCGGCGAGCGGGAAGTGATGTTCGCTGGCGAACGCCGCCTGGCCGCCGATGTGCACCGCGAACTCGGTTGGACTCCGTTGGTGCTGCGGCCCAAGGAAGCCCTCGCGCTGATGAACGGCACCGCCGTGATGACCGGCCTGGCCTGCCTGGCCTTCGCCCGCGCCGACTACCTGTTGCAACTGGCAACCCGCATCACCGCGCTGAACGTGGTCGCGCTGCAAGGCAACCCGGAGCACTTCGACGAGCGCCTGTTCGCCGCCAAGCCGCATCCGGGGCAAATGCAAGTGGCCGCGTGGCTGCGCAAGGACCTGGCGATCGACGCCCCCACCGCGCCGCTGCATCGCCTGCAGGATCGCTACTCCCTGCGCTGCGCCCCCCACGTGCTCGGCGTGCTGGCCGACAGTCTGAACTGGCTGCGTTCATTCATCGAAATCGAGCTCAACAGCGCCAACGACAACCCGATCATCGACGCCGAAGCCGAGCGCGTACTGCACGGCGGGCATTTCTACGGCGGGCATATCGCCTTTGCCATGGACAGCCTCAAGAACCTGGTGGCCAACGTCGCCGATCTGCTGGACCGCCAGCTCGCGCTATTGGTCGACGAACGCTACAACCACGGCTTGCCGAGCAACCTGTCCGGCGCCAGCGCCGAGCGAGCGATGCTCAACCATGGCTTCAAGGCGGTGCAGATCGGCACCAGCGCCTGGACCGCCGAAGCCTTGAAAAACACCATGCCGGCCAGCGTGTTCTCGCGCTCCACCGAATGCCACAACCAGGACAAAGTGAGCATGGGCACCATCGCTGCCCGGGATGCGATCCGCGTGCTGGAACTGACCGAACAAGTGGCCGCCGCGACGCTGCTGGCCGCCAACCAGGGCGTGTGGCTGCGCAGCCGTGCCGAAGATGCCCGACCGCTGCCGTCGGCCTTGGCCGACATGCACGAACAATTGGCCGTGGATTTCCCGCCGGTCATCGAGGATCGCGCCCTGGAAGGCGAATTGCGCCTGTGCCTGCAACGCATCGCCGAACAACACTGGAGGCTGCATGCGTAGCCAAGGGGTGTTGCACGTCGAAACGCAGATCGTGGTGCCGTTTTTCGATGTCGATTCGATGAACGTGGTCTGGCACGGTCATTACGTCAAGTACCTGGAAGTGGCCCGCTGCGCCTTGCTCGACCTGATCGGCCACAACTACAACGACATGCTCGCATCCGGCTATGCGTGGCCGGTGATCGACCTGCAACTGCGCTACGTGCGCAGCGCCGTGTTCGGTCAGACCCTGACCGTGCGCGCCAGCCTGGTGGAATGGGAGAGCCGCCTGAAGATCAATTACCTGATCAGCGACGCAGCCACGGGTGAGCGCCTGACCCGCGCCAGCTCGGTGCAAGTGGCGGTGGACGTCGCGAGTCGCGAAATGCTGTTGGCCTCGCCGCGGGTCTTTGTCCAAGCCGTTGAAAGGAAATTACCGTGAAGCGCCTGTTCATCTGGCTGCTGCTGTGGGGCCTGGCGCCCTTTGCCCAGGCGTTCGACTTGCAACAGTTGAGCGAACAACTGGCGCGCCCGGACGTGATCCACGGCCAGTTCATCCAGGAAAAACACCTGCGCGCCCTACCCCAGCCGCTCACCAGCAAGGGCCGTTTCGTATTGGCAAAAAACCATGGCCTGCTGTGGCTGCTGCAAACCCCGCTGCAGCAGGATTACCGCATCACCCCCCAGGGAATCGCCCGGCGCGATGGCGACACCTGGCAGACACTGCCGAACAAGAGTGCCGGCGCCGAGCAGAATCGGTTGTTCCTTGCGGTGTTACAGGGCGACAGCAGCGGCCTGCAACGAGACTTCGACCTCAGTCTGTCGGGCCAACCGCAGCAGTGGAAGCTCACCTTGACCCCGCGCTCGGTGCTGCTCAAACAAATCTTCAACCAGATCAACATCGATGGCGGCGAACTGGTGCAGCGTATCGAACTGCTGGAAACCCAGGGTGACCGTACCGTGCTGCGCATGCAGGACAGCACCAGCGCGAAAGCCTTGAGCGAAGCGGAGCAACATGACTTTGCCGAGTGAACACAAGCTGCCGCGACTGTTCCTGATTCTGCTGTTGGCGGTGCTGGCGCTGGCCGGTTGGCAGTGGCGCAATGGCGCGCCGCTGTCGGCCAACCTCATGGAGCTGGTGCCCGGTACCGCTCCTGATGCGCTTGAACTCATCGCCGAACAACGCATGCAAGAACCCCTCAACCGCGAGGTGCTGCTACTGGTCGGGCACACCGAGCGCCAACAGGCGATCGCCCTGGCGCAAACCCTTGGCGAGCAATGGCAGGCCAGCGGTTTGTTCGACAAGGTCCAGTGGACGTTGCAGACCGATCTGCCGGCATTGCGCATGCAATTGCTCAAGGGGCGACTGGCGATGCTCTCGGCCGCGGATCGGCAACAACTGATCGATCAGCCCCAGGCTTTCATTCAGCAACGGGTGCAGGCGCTCTTCGATCCGTTCAGCGGCTTCAGCCTGGTGCCGAGCCAGGACGACTGGCTGGGCCTGACCGGGCGCATCCAGAACAGCCAGCCCCAACGCGGTGCGATACAGCTGGATGTGGGCAGCGGCGCGCTGATCGCTGAAGCCGACGGCAAACACTGGGTGCTGTTGCGCGCCCGCACCCATGGCAACGCCTTCGACATGGACCTGCCGCTGCAAGTGGCCGATCTGCTGCAACGCAGCCGTGATCAGGCGGGCCAGACCCAAGGGCAATTGCTGGCGGCCAGCGGCCTGCTGTACGCCGCCAGTGGCCAACAACAGGCTTCGCGGGAAATCACCTGGGTGGGCGGCGGGGCGACAATCGGCATTTTGCTGTTGCTGTTGCTGGCCTTCCGACGCTTGCGAGCGTGGCTGGCATTCGTACCGGTACTGGTGGGTATCCTGTTCGGCGCGGTGGCCTGCGTGGCGCTGTTCGGTCGCATGCATGTCATGACCCTGGTGCTGGGTTCCAGCCTGATCGGTGTGGCGGTGGATTACCCGCTGCACTACCTGTCCAAAAGCTGGAGCCTCAAACCGTGGCGCAGTTGGTCGGCCCTACGCCTGACCCTGCCGGGACTGAGCCTGAGCCTGGCGACCACCTGCATCGGCTACCTGGCCCTGGCCTGGACGCCGTTCCCGGCCCTGACCCAGATCGCGATCTTTTCCGCCGCCGGTTTGATCGGTGCTTACCTGACAGCGGTTTGCCTCTTGCCGGCACTGCTCAAGGGCGTGGACTTACACCCGGCCCAGTGGCCGCTGCGGCTGTGCGAACACCTGCTCAGGGCGCGCGAAGCGCTGCTGGCGCGGGTGCGAACACCGGTCTTGTTGGGGCTCTTGCTGATCTTCTGCGCCGGCGGCCTCTGGCAACTGACCACGAAAAACGACATTCGCCAATGGATCGGCACGCCTGAGCAGTTGACCGACGAAGCCCAGGCCATCGCCCGTATCACCGGCTTCCAACCCACCAGCCAGTTCTTCCTGATCCGCGCCGATAACCAGTCACACCTGCTGGAACGTCAAACGGTGCTCAACGAGCGGCTGGAGCAGTTGATTGGCCTGGAGAAGCTTGAGGGCTACCTGTCGCTGAACCAACTGGTCAGCCCGCCCGCCGAACAGCAGAAAGTGCGTGACGCCCTGGCCCGGTTGCCGGCGTTCTGGCAACCGCTGCTGGACCTGGGAGTGCCGGTCGCCGCACTGCAAGCCGAACTGACGCAATTGCAGGCCTTGCCGGTGACCGACATCGATACCGCACTGGCCGGCCCCCTGGCCGAACCGTACCGCACACTCTGGCTCGGCCCGACGGCGGAGGGCGTGGCGGCGGTGGTCAGCCTGCAAGGCTTGAATGATGCAGCGCTGCTCAGGGTGCAGACGCTGGATCTGCCCGGCGTACAACTGGTCGATCGTCTGGGGGACCTGAACCGGGTCTTTGCCGCCACGCAAGTCAGCGCCGCCGAATTGAAACTGGCCTCCTGCGTGCTCATCTTGCTGTTATTGACCTGGCCGTTCGGTGTCGGCGGCGCCCTTCGCGTCGTCGCCCTGCCGTTGTTGGCGGCGCTGTGCAGCCTGGCGAGCCTCGGCTGGCTGGGCCAGCCACTGACCCTGTTCGGTCTGTTCGGTCTGTTGCTGGTCACCGCCATCGGTGTCGATTACGCGATCCTGATGCGCGAACAGATAGGCGGCGCCGCGGTGAGCCTGCTGGGCACCCTGCTGGCGGCAGTCACCACCTGGTTGTCGTTCGGCCTGTTGGCAGTTTCCAGCACGCCGGCGGTGAGCAACTTCGGCCTGGCGGTCAGCCTGGGGCTGGCCTTCAGTTTCATGCTAGCGCCGTGGGCCGGACATCAGGCCCACGCGGCAGCGGTTACGGAGCCGGCCCAGTGATCATCCTGATGTTCTGGCTCATGGCCCTGGGGCTGTTCGCGGTGGCGACAGTCATCGGTCGTCGCTTCGGACTGATCCCGATTGTCAGCCAACTGCTGTTTGCGACGCTTGGCCTGCCGTTGCTGATGTACTTCTGGATCGAACCAGGCTGGCAGCTCAACGGCGCGCAACTGGTGGCGCCGGTGTGGTTGAGCAATCTCTACAGCCTCGCCTTCGCCCTGTTGCTGGGGCACATCCTCAGCGACGTGATCGACCTGCGGCTGGACCTCCAGAGCGTGAAAGTCGCCCTGCCCAGCTTCGGCGTTCCATTCGCCTGCGGTTTGGCGACCGCGCTCTGGCTGCTACCGCCCCAGCCCTGGATCAGTTCCCTGGCGGTGGGGCTGCTGTTTGCGATCACCGCCATCCCGGTGCTGTACCTGTACCTGCGTCACATCGACTACCCGCCCGCCGCTACTCGGCGCCTGGTGCAAACCGCGATTCTGATCGACTTGATCTGCTGGAGCCTGTTCGCCCTGGCCCAAGGCAGCCTGCACCTGGCCAGCCTGTTGCTGCCGTTGGCCGGTGCCTGTGTGCCGCTGCTGTTGCGACTGCTTGGCCTGCGCCAGCCGCTGCTGCACAGCGGGATCTTTTTCGCCTTGCTGGTGGTGGCCGAACACTACCGGCTCAACGCGCTGATTGTCGGCATCGGCTATCTGCTGTGCATGGCCGCGCTCAAGGTGCCGCTGGTGTTGCCGCTCAACACGAACTGGATGCAAGGTTTGCAGACCTACCTGGCGATCCCGCTGATCCTCACCTTCGGCATCGTGCAGATCAGCGTCCACAGCGCCCTGAGTCGCCTCGACTGGCTCCAGATCGGCGCATTGCTGCTGCTACCCATCGCCAGCAAACTGCTGGGCAACTGGCTGGGATTGGGCTGGGCCGGGGCCTCGTTCCCTGGCGCCAGTCGCTGGCGCGAAAGTGTCTTGCTGAATATTCGCGGCTTGAGTGAAATCGTGTTCCTCAACCTGCTGTTACAACAACAGCTCATCAGCCCGGCGGTGTACTTTGCGCTGATGCTGATGGGCCTGATCGCGACATTGCTGCCGGCCCTGGCCGGCTTCCACCGTATTCCCTCGATTGCCGTCCCGGCCAGGAGCTCCAGTGCCAACAGTTGAAATGGAACGTCGACAGGTCGTCGTCATCGGCGCAGGTCCCTCTGGCGCCATCGCCGCCGCGCTGCTCAAGCGCAAGGGCCACGATGTGCTGGTCATCGAGCGCCAGCATTTCCCACGGTTTTCCATCGGCGAAAGCCTGTTGTCCCATTGCCTGGATTTCGTCGAAGAGGCCGGCATGCTCGAGGCGGTGAATGCCGCCGGGTTTCAGCGCAAGAATGGCGCGGCGTTCGCCTGGGGCGAGCGCTACAGCGCCTTCGATTTCGGCGATACCTTCAGCAAAGGCAAGCCCACCACCTTCCAGGTGCAGCGCGCCGACTTCGACAAGCTGCTGGCCGATCAGGCGGCGTTGCAAGGTGTCGAGATCCGTTATGGGCAGGCCATCACCGGCGCCGACTTCTCACTTGCCAAACCACAACTGGGCGTCCAGCGTGAAGACGGCAGCGCGTACCTCGTCGAAGCCGATTTCGTCCTCGACGCCAGCGGCTATGGCCGGGTCTTGCCACGCCTGCTGGACCTTGAGGCACCCTCGAACTTTCCGCTGCGCCAGGCGGTGTTCACCCACATCGAAGACTGCATCGATGCCCCGACCTTCGACCGCGAAAAAATCCTTATCACCACGCACCCGACCCAACGCGATGTGTGGTTCTGGACCATCCCGTTCAGCGACGGGCGCTGTTCAGTCGGCGTGGTCGCGGCGGCGGAACATTTCGCCGGTCGCACTGACGATCTTGACGCTTGCCTGCGCGGCTTCATCGACGAAACACCAAGCCTGGCCGGTGTACTCAGCAACGCGATATGGGACACCCCGGCGCGAACCATCGGCGGCTACTCGGCCAATGTCAAAACGCTGCATGGCCCAGGCTTCGCCCTGCTGGGCAACGCCGCGGAGTTCCTCGACCCGGTGTTCTCTTCCGGCGTGACCATCGCCATGCGCTCGGCCAGCATGGCCGCTGGGGTGCTGCATCGGCAGTTGCAAGGAGAAAGCGTGGACTGGCAAAGCGAATTCGCCGAGCCACTCAAACGTGGCGTCGACACCTTCCGCTGCTACGTCGAGGGCTGGTACGCCGGTACCTTCCAGGACGTGATTTTCTACACCGACGGCTCGCCAGACATTCGCCGCATGATCAGCGCGATCCTGGCCGGTTACGCCTGGGATGAGCGCAATCCGTTCGTTAGCGAACCCAAGCGGCGCCTGCGCATGCTGTCGCAAATCTGTGCGAGCCCGGCACCATGAGAAAGCAGCCATGAGCTACCTGAGCGACAACTACGTCGAAGAGACCCGCTTCGGCTTCTGGTTCCTGCGCAGCCACACCTGGCAGCACCATGTCTTGCGGGTGGCGATCAATGACCTGCGCAACCTTTTCAGCGGCCCGTTGCCGGTGGCTCCGGTGCTGCTCGATGCCGGTTGCGGCCAGGGCAAGTCGTTCCAATACTTGCGCCAGGTGTTCGCGCCACAACGCCTGATCGGCGTCGACGCCGACCCTCACAGCCTGGACCTGAGTCTTGCGGAAGCCGCACGCCAAGGCATGGCCGTAGAGCTGATCGGCAGCGATTGCGCGACGTTGACGGTGCCTGATGACAGCGTCGACCTGCTGTTCTGCCATCAAACCTTTCATCACCTGGTGGAGCAGGAAAAAGCCCTCGCCGAGTTCTATCGCGTGCTCAAGCCCGGCGGCTATCTGATGTTCGCGGAGTCCACGGCGGCCTACATCGATACCTGGGTGATCCGCTGGCTGTTCCGTCATCCCATGCACGTGCAAAAAAGTGCCGCGCAGTACCTGGAGATGATCCGCGATCAGGGTTTCCAGTTCGAAGCCGCCAACGTCTCGTATCCCTATCTGTGGTGGAGCCGCGCCAGGGATTTCGGCCTTCTCGAACGCTTCGGCCTGCGCCGCCCGCGGCCCTTTGGCGAGCGGGAGGAAACCCTGATCAATGTAGTGGCCCGTAAACCCGTTGAAGGGACTGTCGAATGATTCGTGCGCTGCTTTTTGGCTGCTTGCTGTTGCTCGGTGCCTGCGCCAGTCAGGCGCCGCTGCCGGAACGCACACCAACCCTGGCACTGCCGCTGCAGTTGCATATCGAGCGGCAACTGGCCGGACAGCGCCAGGATTGGCTGCTGGTGATCCAGCGCGAAGGCGCCGGTATCCGCTGGTCGATGCTGGACCCACTGGGCATTCCCCTGGCCCGCCAATGCCTGGTGGACGGCCAGTGGCAAGCCGACGGACTGCTGCCACCCAATGCCGAAGCCCGTGAGCTTTTCGCCGCGCTGTTGTTTGCCCTGACGCCTGAAACCGAGCTGCCGGGCAACTACCCCACCGCCCGGCAAGAGGCTCGGCAACGAACCCTGGGCCAACGCTGGCAAGTGCGCTACAAGCAACCGCTGGATTTTGAACTGGGCCTGCACGAAGGCCCGCACTACCGCATCATGCCGTTGACCGAGAGTACCCCATGACCGCTTATTTGAATGCCCTGGGGGTAATTTGCGCCCTGGGCCGGGGTAAAGATGAAGTGGCGCGCAACCTGTTTGCCGGCGACTGCGGCGGCGTGCGCGTGCAGGATGGCTGGGTGGCCGAACGTAAATTGCCGGTGGCCTCGGTGCCCGGTGAACTCGCTTGCATACCGCAATCTTTGATCGCGCACCGCAGCCGCAACAATCAGTTGCTGCTCGAAGCGGGGATGCAGATTCGCGATGAGATCGATCAGGCCATCCAGACCTACGGTCGCGCTCGCATCGGTGTCGTGCTGGGCACCAGTACCTCGGGCATCGAAGAAGCCAGTCAGGGCATTGCCCATTACCTGCATGAGCAGCACTTCCCCGACGGCTACGACTACCAGCAACAGGAGCTGAGCGCACCGGCCAACTTCCTTTGCGACTGGCTGGAGCTGAGCGGCCCGTCCTATGTGATATCCACCGCCTGCACATCCAGCGCCCGGGCCTTGATGAGCGCCCGACGCCTGCTCGACCTGGGCCTGTGCGATGCGGTGCTCTGCGGCGGCGTGGACAGCCTGTGCAAACTGACCCTCAACGGCTTTTCGGCCCTGGAAGCGGTATCGGGGGAGCGCTGTAATCCGTTTTCGGTCAACCGCAGCGGCATCAACATCGGCGAGGCCGCGGTGCTGTTTCTCATGAGCAGGACGCCGGGACATCCGGCACCGATCGCCTTGCTGGGTGACGGCGCCAGCTCCGATGCCCACCATATTTCAGCGCCGGAGCCCAGTGGTCGCGGCGCTCGCCAGGCCATGGAAAAAGCCTTGCGTCGCGCCGGCCTGCAACCCGGCCAGATCGATTACCTGAACCTGCACGGCACCGCCACGCAACACAACGACGCCATGGAAAGCCAGGCAGTGGCCGGGCTGTTTCCAGCGGGAGTGCCCTGTTCGTCGACCAAGCCCATGACCGGCCATACCCTCGGGGCCGCCGGGGCGCTGGAAGCGGCGTTCTGCTGGTTGAGCCTGAGTACGCAAAACACCGCCCAGGCCTTGCCGCCGCATGTCTGGGACGGCCAGGCCGATCCTGCACTGCCGGCATTGAAGTGGATCACTACCGACACCCGCCTGAACCCGACATCACCGCGCCGCCTGATGAGCAACTCGTTCGCCTTCGGCGGCAACAACGTCAGCCTGATTATCGGAGACGCCCCATGATTGACTGGCCGCTCGCCGAACTCCTGCCCCACGCCGGCGACATGATTCTCATCGACCGCGTCCTGGCGTTCGATGATGAACAGATCCACACCCTCGCCACTGTCAAGCCCGACGGGTTGTTCAGCCGCGACGACGGCGGGCTGCCGGCCTGGGTCGGCATTGAATTGATGGCCCAGAGCGTCGCCGCGTTTGCCGGTTGTCATGCACGCCGCCGCGGCGACGCCGTGGAGCTGGGTTTTTTGCTCGGCACCCGCAAGTTCGAATGCAATGTCGAATTTTTCCCGGCCGGGACCGAATTGACCATCCACGGTTTGCGCTCGCTGGAAGACGACAACGGCATGGGCGTGTTCGAATGCCACATCAACGCCCCGGGCATTCATGCCATGGCCCGGTTGAATGTGTTCCGGCCACCTCAGCCAGCTCACTACCTTCATGAACCGTCCGCAACAGGAAATACGCCATGACTGAATCCGTACTGGTCACCGGCTCCAGCCGTGGCATCGGCCGTGCCATCGCCCTGCGCCTGGCCCAGGCCGGGCACGACATCGTGCTGCATTGCCGCAGCGGGCGCGCCGAGGCTGAGGCCGTCCAGGTCGAAATCCAGGCCCTGGGCCGCAATGCCCGGGTGCTGCAATTCGACGTGTCGGACCGCAGCGCGTGCAAAACCATTCTCGAGGCTGATGTTGAAACCCACGGTGCCTATTACGGCGTGGTGCTCAACGCCGGCCTGACCCGCGACGGCGCATTCCCAGCCTTGAGCGAGGACGACTGGGATGTGGTGATGCGGACCAACCTGGACGGTTTCTACAACGTCCTGCACCCGGTGATGATGCCGATGATCCGTCGGCGCGCCGCTGGGCGAGTTGTTTGCATCACCTCCGTTTCGGGGCTGATCGGCAATCGCGGCCAGGTCAATTACAGCGCGTCGAAAGCCGGCCTGATCGGCGCGGCAAAGGCGTTGGCAATCGAGTTGGGCAAGCGCAAGATCACTGTCAATTGCGTCGCGCCCGGACTGATCGATACCGCCATGCTCGATGAAAACGTGCCCGTGGAAGAACTGATGAAAATGATCCCCGCCCAGCGCATGGGTACCCCGGAAGAAGTCGCGAGCGCGGTGAATTTCCTGATGTCCGCCGAGGCCGGCTACATCACCCGGCAGGTCCTGGCCGTCAACGGAGGCCTGTGCTGATGAAGCGCGTCGTCGTTACCGGCATGGCCGGCATCACCTCTCTGGGCAGCGACTGGGAAACCATCGCTGCCAACTTCGCCGCCAACCGCAGCGGCATACGACGCATGGACGAATGGGACCGGTTCACCGAGCTGAATACACGCCTGGCCGGGCCTGTCGATGATTTCCAGGTCCCGACCCACTGGACGCGCAAGCAACTGCGCAGCATGGGTCGGGTATCGCGCCTGGCCGTCGGCGCCGCCGAACAGGCCCTGGCCGATGCGGGACTGTTGGGCGATGAGTCGATCAAGGACGGGCGCATGGGCGTCTCCTGTGGTTCGTCAACCGGCAGTACCGACGAGATCAAGGCGTTCGGCAACATGCTGCTCAACAGCGTGGCCGAAGGGTTGAACGCCAACTCCTATGTACGGATGATGCCCCACACCACGGCGGCCAATATCAGTATCTTCTTCGGGCTTACCGGACGGCTGATCCCCACCTCCAGCGCCTGCACCAGCGGCAGCCATGGCATCGGTTATGCCTATGAGGCGATCAAGTTCGGTCGCCTGCCGCTGATGCTCGCCGGCGGCGCGGAAGAACTCTGCCCGACCGAAGCGATGGTCTTCGATGCGCTGTACGCCACCAGCCTGAAAAACGACGCCCCGCAGACCAGCCCACGGCCCTATGACAAGGACCGCGATGGCCTGGTGATCGGTGAAGGCGCCGGCATGCTGGTACTCGAAGAACTGGAACACGCCCTGGCCCGAGGAGCGCGAATCCATGCCGAAATCGTCGGCTTCGGCAGCAACGCCGACGGTCAGCACGCTACCCGTCCCGAACTGAGCACCATGCGCCGGGCCATGGAACTGGCCCTGGAAGATGCGGGCCTGGAACCTGCCGCCATCGGCTACGTCAACGGCCACGGCACCGCCACCGAACAGGGCGACATCGCCGAAACCCTGGCCACCAGCAGCCTGTTTGGCGAGCACATGCCCATCAGTTCGCAGAAAAGCTTTCTCGGTCATACCCTCGGCGCCTGCGGTGCGCTGGAATCGTGGTTCAGCATCGAAATGATGAACCGCGATCTCTACGTGCACACCTTCAACCTCGATGAGGTCGATCCCCAGTGCGGCAAGCTCGACTACCTGTGCAATGAGTTCAGGTCCATGAGCAACGAGTACGTGATGAACAACAACTTCGCTTTTGGCGGGGTCAACACCTCGTTGATTTTCCGTCGCTGGCGCTGAGCTGGATTGATATCCCTGTTACCCGTGATCAAGGAATGAGGGGCTGCGACCGGCATTGATCGGCTTGCACCTGGCAGCCAAAACAATCTGTGGGAGCAAAACTTGCTCCCACAGATGCAGTGGCTTCGACCGTTTCGTTCGTACACCGCCTGACGCCGCTGCAGGCGGTATCTATCTACCACCCTGCCTGCGTTCTTCTCCCATAGGTTGCTCCTTCCGAAAATTTCTCAGGAAGAGAACATGCTGGAAGACAACCCGTTACAGGCCGACAGTGCCACGGCCACAAGCGCTGCGCTGATAAACCGGCTCAATGCCTCGCAGCAGCAGATGATCCACCTGAACGGCGCCGTTCCGCGTGCGTCGAAGGTGACAGCCCAACATATGGAGTACTGGCTGGCGAAAGCCTTTCCCAGCCTGGCGAACACTCTGGTAGCCAAAGACATACTGGTGTGCCGGCGGCAGGACGAGCCGACTTCAAAACGAACGGTGGTGCAGACTGTTCCCCTCGATACGCTTTTCTGGCGCGCGATTGCCGGCGAGATCAACGCGCGCGAGTTCTTCCTCGAATTGGACAACATCGACATCGTCACGCGTAAGGACGATGCCACGCAAATGCCGGCAGTCCTCAATAGTCGTGACGCAAAGGAAGAGATCAGGCGGCGGATAAGCGTCACGCCCGCGTCTCATGCACGACTGCTGGAGCGGGCGCTGGAGCATTTTTGGGATAAACCTGCCGAGTTCAGCCAAGGCCGCAGTGTCAGCGACTGGCTGGCCGATGAGTTCGGCACGCAACTCAAGGCACAGGCGGATCTCCACCGGCTGGACGCTGTGTTGAGCCTGCCGATGCACAAAGCGGTGGCGGACTTCGCCCTGTCGGCGCCGGACGGCGCGTCCCGTGCCAAGCTGGCGGAGCGTGTCCGGCCCGGGGTCTACGGTTTGAATCTGACCCCCGAAGGGTGGGGGTTCAGCGTACCGATGCCGGGGGCGGTTGCGCTGACGCAGCATGATAATACCGATCATCCGGGGGGCGCTGTGCTATGCAGCCCGGGTAGCCCACTGGAGGTTTACGCTGACTTGACGGCGTTGAAGGCCAGCCTGGTGGAAGACGGCACTCAGGATACGGTGAGCACGGCGTCAATGGCGCAGAACTTTCTCGCTCGCCTGGTCACTGACCTGCGAGCGGCGCAGAAAACCGCCGTGAGCGAGGTTCTATCCAGCGGCCCGGCAGAGGGAGAAAGTCTCACCACCTGGATGGCCAGGATAGATGCGGCGGCGGACCTCAGGCACAAACTGGATCTAGCCGGCGCCATGGACGAGCGCGAGTTACGGCTGAACCGGAAAAAACTGCACGACTGGCTGCACCGCGACCCTAACGTTATCGGCAGCGACCGTCTGGCCTGGTGGAAGGCCGTGCAGGACTTGCAGCAAACCCTGACAGATTCGCCACCACCGCCGGACCCGGTCACCCTGGCAACCCCTGACGCCCTTCATGACCGGACTCGCACCCTGCTTGCCAGGTTCATCAAGGAGAAGTACCCACCGGTCGATCCTGACCAGGTCTCTCTGAGTATCCGCAAGCATCTGCTCGATCCGCACGCCCCGACAGGCGAGTCGCCATTCGGCTCCGGGCTCTCGTCGGGCAAGGTGAAGGGCCTATTTGATGACCGCCGCTCCCTGACGCAGTGGGCAATGTCCAACCTGACGCCGGAGGAACGCACGGCCAGCGACACCACGGTGGAAGGTCCGCTGAGTTTTGCGCAGATTGTAGAAGTCATTGAACGGGCAAACATCGGTGCCCGGCTCTCGCCCGCGTTGCAGCTCGCAGCCCGGGAACAGCAAGCACAGTGGATGTCCCTGAAGGCCAAACAGATGCGGGCGCAGGCGTGGGCCGCCCATATCTCGGGCGACTTTACCCACGACAAGGACAATACCGGGCTGAACCTGGTGCTGGCGGCACTGGACAGCCCGACGCCGCAGGGGCGCAGCAAGGTCAACGGACATGAGGTGGTGGTCCGCCAGATCCAGTGGGGTGACAGCGTACTCAAGGAGCTGCTGGCCTTTGGGGTGAAGACCCTTGGCAGCCGGCCTTCGTTGACCCTGTACACACCAGAAGCACCGGACGGCAAGCAGTTCAGGGACGTCGATGCGGCAAGCGACCGGGAGCTGGAGGCGGCCCTGGTGCGGACGCTCACCGCCACGCCGGAAATGACCCGCTGGCTGATTTCGCACCTGCCGCTGCTCAAGCAAGCCGATCAGCTTGCCAGCCTGGTGCCGTCCGCGGAAAACCTGACCCTCAACGAGAAGATCAAGAAAGTGACGCAACCCACGTTCTCCTGGATCAAGCACAGGGTTCAGGACGACTTCGCATTGAAAGTCTATTCGCCCGTGGTTAAAGGCAACCTTTTCAAAGCCCTGCATGAGACGCAGATCACCCAAGCGATCCAGACGGCGGACCTGCTGACCGTGACCAACGCCGAGCGCGACAGCACAGCGGCACAAGATGGGCGCAGGACTGCAGTCATGCTACTGACGGGGGCGATGTCAATGTTCTATGCAGGCCGGCTGGGTGGGGTACTGGGCCGCGCGATTCTGCCCGTGATGACCGGCGGCGCTGCGGTGTCGGCGATAAAGGATGAGGGGGGCAGCTTCAGCCAGTGGACGAGTGATCTTATCAGCGGGCTCGGTGAGGTACTGGCAGAGGGCGGTCAGGACCTGATCATGTCCCGCGCGGCACGGCGCCGGGGTAAGCCTCGCCCGGCACTTTCAGCCTTGCCCCGCATGCCGGACCCGGAGCTCGAACCGTTCATCCTCAAAGGGTTCGACGGCAAGGGACTGGTGCCCGAGGGGCGCAATCGGTACAGGGACGCCGGTGGGCAGGGTTATCTGAAGCTGGGGAAGGACTACTGCAAAACCGCCATACAAGCAGGCGAACGAATTATCTATGGGCCGAACAACCGTACCGACCAGCGGACGGTAACCTGGGAAAATGGCCGCTGGCAGATTGAAGAGCCAAAACGGCTGCTCGGTGGTGGAGTCATACAAAGCCTGTTCGGTCGGACCCCGGAAACCCCGCAACAGAAAACCTATAACGCGTTGGTAGAGGGCGTCCTCGTCGACCATCAGTGGCCGTCTCGGGCAGTGGTGAATACGGCAAAAAAAGTCATCTACTCGATGCCCGAGGAACTGGCAGAGCGTATCGTGCGCGAGAGCATGAATGACATCCACGTACGCGACATAGACACTTATCGCTCACGAATAAACTGGATAAACAAAGGACACCAGGACCTCACGCAACATAAAAAGGCCCACGACAGCCTGCTGTATAAATACAACGTATGGCAGGCCGTCGACTACTGCACCAGAGACATCGACTCCCAGGCAAGAGGGATCCAGCTGACGTCCGCTCAAAAGATAAAAGTATTCGACATGACCCTGCCGCTGAAAAGGGAGCTTTTCGACAGCGAAGGCAACTTCAAGATGATGATGTCCTCCTTGCCCGACAATCTCACCGGCGCGTCATTCATTACCATCATCCCTGAACAGGGGAAAAAGAAAGCCGCCATGACTAAAATCCAGGACGATATTCATGACGTGGTCGAGGCAGCGGAAAAGCGCGTCTGGGTCGATCTGGGCGAGCGGTACTCAGGGACGGGACCCGAGGTGGAAGCGGCCAGGGAACAATATAAACAGAACCCTGAAAATTTCCGGGCGTATAAAAGTAACAAACTCAGCGCGTTCAGGGACGAGATGAAAAAAAGACACAAGCCCGGCCTCCTGACCGAAATCCGCAACCATAAGATTCCTTATGTCATCGTCAACAAGGGCAAGTCGCAGCGGAAAACGTTATTGGTCACCGGCGAGGACATCACGAACTTCAGTAAAAACCTCTCGAACTACGACACGTTTGATATCGAGGTCGTGACCCAAGTCCCGACGAAGAAAGTCACCGGCAAGCCTGCGGCCGCGACCGCCCCCCTCGCTGTTGCGGAAGGCCCGGTTGTCGCAGACAAATTTTCGACAAGCACCAGCCTGCTGGCCGAGTCACAGATGTCATATGACACTTTTACTGAGGCAGCCAAAACGAAAATAACGGAAATCATGGCTGACATTCGTGCAGGCCGGGTCACCACCAAGCGCATCAACCGGTATTACTGGTACGACATGGCGCAACTGTCACCCGGGAGTGGCAGAGGCGCATGGCGCGCTGCCTTTGAACGCAAGGGCGATACCTGGACCCTTCAAGGGTTTTATGACTATCACGTCAATAGGCCTGCGACGGTTTGGGAGGGTTAAGTAAAGAGTCGTTCATCGCAGACGGTTTTCCCGCTGGGTTTGTACAGACCGATGATGCGGCCATGAACGACGAAGGGCGCCTTTGGGCGCCCTTCAATGAATAGCTCGGTGCAAGCAGTCGAGTTATTGGGCCTGAATCAATTTGCTTTCAGCCACTCCGGCGCGGCCGGTTTTTTCATCGACAACCTGCAGGTTGTTCCGCGCTTTGATGAAGCCCACTTTCACTTCCTGCCAGACGAAATAGTTTTTCCCGGCTTCTGTGCTGAGCTTGAGCTCTGAGTCGTTCTCCGCTGATGACACCAGGGTCTGCTGGCCAGCCGGTACTGACAGCATCAAGTACGACTTAGCGACAGTCTGGCCTACAGCTTTACCGTTGAGCGTCACCGGCATTTTTACGCCAGCGCCCATGCTCTCGTTGCGATAAAGGTAGATGTTGGCTTTGTCGGGGACAGTCTGGAATGTTTTTGCCTGAGCATCCTGAGTGTCATCCGCCATTTTTACCGAAGCGCAGCCCGTAGTCAGCGCGGCGACTGCCAGCAAAGCGGTGAAGGTCAACTGCTTGAACATCCTGTTTCTCCATGGTTTGTGGGTCGAACAACGGGTTATCGGCTGACACATGCAAATATTCAGGCTTCTTCCGGCATAAGTTGTTGTCCCCTATTGGTCAACAACTCCACAAACGCCCTTGCCATGGGCGAGCACTGATCCTTGCGTTGCACCAGCCACACCGCCGACATTGCCGCCGGATCGAGCAGTGGCCGGTAGACCACGCCGTCAATACGCATGCGCTGGTAGGACGCCGGCAGGACCGAGACGCCCAGCCCCGCCGCCACCAGGCCGATGATGGTCATGGCCTCACCGGCCTCCTGGGCGAAGTTCGGGCTGAAGCCGGCGTCGCGGGCCAGGCTCAGGAGTTGTGCATAGAGACCGCTGCCGTAGCTGCGGGGGAAGAACACGAACGGTTCCTGGGCCAGTGCAGAGAGGAACAGGCCCCCTTCGCTGCCCTGGGCCAGTGGATGCTTGGAACTGAGCACGGCCACCAGCGGCTCGCGGCTCAATTCGATCTCCCGCAGGGAGTCGGGCAGCGGCAAGGGCCGCATGATGCCCACCTCGATTGCCTCGTCCACCAGGGCGTCAGCCACTTGGGTGCTGCTCAGTTCCCGAAGGTTCAGGTGTACAGCGGGAAAGCGCTGGCGAAACGTGAAAATCGCCTGGGGGATGGTGGAGTTGAAAGGCGCCGATGATGTGAAGCCGATTTTCAGCTCGCCCAGTTCGCCCAACTCTGCGCGGCGGGCGACATCGGCGGCCTTGTCGACCTGGGCCAACACCTGTCGGGCCTCTTCGAGAAACAAACGTCCGGCTTCACTCAGTTCGACGCGACGATTGGTGCGATTGAACAGCCGCGCGCCGATCTCTTGCTCCAGTGCCTGGATCTGCTGGCTAAGGGGCGGCTGGGAGATGCCCAGCGCCAGCGCGGCGCGACCAAAATGCAGTTCTTCGGCAACGGCTATGAAGTAACGCAGATGACGCAGTTCCATAAGCAATCCAATAGGTCGTAGAACGTCTTAAACAGGTCGAACAATATATTGGATAGAAACATTAACCGGCTATATGCTTTTTCCATTGCCTGCCTGGTCGTGCTCCTGCGAGGTTCACCGTGAAAACTGCTGTCGCTCCACTGGCCCATGAGATCCCTCCGCCTGCCGATGATGGCGTCACCGGACGCAAAGACATCTACATCGAAAAAGGCACACCGTTGTTCATGCGTACGGTGCTGGCGTTGTTTTGTGGCGGTTTTGCGACCTTCGCGCTGTTGTATTGCGTGCAACCGATGATGCCGCTGCTCTCCGAAGAGTTTTCCATCAATGCCGCCCAGAGCAGTCTGATCCTGTCGGTGGCGACCGGCCTGCTCGCCGTCGGGCTGCTGATCACCGGCCCGATTTCCGATCGCATCGGCCGCAAGTCAGTGATGGTCGCGGCGCTGTTTGCTGCGGCCCTGTGCACCATAGCCAGTGCGATGATGCCGACCTGGCAGGGTGTACTGGTGCTGCGCGCTCTGGTGGGGCTGTCGTTGAGCGGCGTGGCGGCGGTCGCGATGACTTACCTGGGTGAAGAAATCCATCCCAAGCACATTGGCCTGGCGATGGGCTTGTACATCGCCGGCAACGCCATCGGAGGCATGAGCGGCCGCTTGATCGCCGGGGTGCTGATTGACTTCGTCAGCTGGCACGCCGCGATGCTGGTGGTCGGTGGCCTGGCCTTGATCGCGGCGGCGGTGTTCTGGAGGATTCTTCCCGAGTCACGCAATTTCCGCCCCCGCTCGCTGCATCCGCGCAGCTTGCTGGACGGTTTCACCATGCACTTTCGCGATGCCGGGTTGCCGCTGTTGTTTCTCGAAGCCTTCGTATTGATGGGTGCATTCGTTACGCTGTTCAACTACATCGGCTATCGCCTGCTGGCTGGGCCTTATCACTTGGACCAGGCCTTTGTCGGGTTGCTCTCGGTGGTCTACCTGTCGGGTATCTACAGCTCGGCGAAAGTCGGCGCACTGGCCGACAAACACGGCCGTCGCAAAATGCTCTGGGCGACCATCGCGCTGATGCTGGCCGGTCTTGCGCTGACCATGACCACGCCGCTGTGGCTGGTGATCCTGGGCATGCTGGTGTTCACCTTCGGCTTCTTCGGCGCTCACTCGGTCGCCAGCAGCTGGATCGGCCGCCGCGCAACCAAAGCCAAGGGACAGGCCTCGTCGTTGTACCTGTTCAGCTACTACGCCGGCTCCAGCGTCGCAGGTACGGCTGGCGGGGTAGCCTGGCATCTGGGCGGATGGAACGGTGTCAGCCTGTTCATCGGCGGCTTGCTGGTGGTGGCGTTGCTGGTGGCGGTGAAACTGGCGAAGTTGCCGGTGTTGCCGGGCAACGCTCAGGTTTGAGCGGACACTGTTCAGGCGCTGGATCCGGGCAGCGAGTTCGGCCTGCTGCCAATACTGACGCTCGGCCAGGTCGAGCCGATGTCGGGTGGGCTGCCAGATCGAGGTAAATAGAAGGAACAATCCCTGAATCTATTTTTCCGAGTCCAGAAGAAAAACTTCTTACAGGCAAAGTTAGTTACTAAACAAAAGAAAACAGATAAACCGACAAAGATAGCTAACTTGTTTCATTGAATAATTAGCAGGCAAAAAAAAGCCTGCCTGGAACGAATCCCGACAGGCTGGATGAGCGAGCTACGATCAGTCGTGGTATTGCGCCGACAACTCATGCACCGCGCGCAGGAAAGCACCGGCGTGTTCCGGATCGACTTCCGGCGTAATGCCATGGCCAAGGTTGAACACATGACCGCTGCCCTTGCCATAGCTGGCGAGGATGCGCCCGACTTCGGTGCGGATGGCTTGCGGTTTGGCGTAAAGCACAGTCGGATCCATGTTGCCTTGCAGAGCGACTTTGCTGCCGACACGCTCGCGGGCGTTGCCAATGTCGCAGGTCCAATCCAGGCCCAGGGCGTCGGCACCGGCATCGGCGATGCTTTCCAGCCACAGGCCGCCGTTCTTGGTGAACAGGATCACCGGTACTTTACGACCTTCATGTTCGCGGATCAGGCCGCTGACGATCTTGCGCATGTAGGCCAGGGAAAACTCCTGGTACGCCGCCGCCGACAGGTTGCCGCCCCAGGTGTCGAAGATCTGCACCGCTTGCGCACCGGCCAGGATCTGCCCGTTGAGGTAGGACGTCACCGACTGCGCCAACTTATCCAGCAGCAGGTGCATGGCTTGCGGGTTGTCGTAGAGCATCGCCTTGGTCTTGCGGAAGTCTTTCGACGAGCCGCCTTCAACCATGTAGGTGGCCAGGGTCCAGGGGCTGCCGGAGAAGCCGATCAGCGGCACGCGACCGTTGAGTTCTCGACGGATGGTGCTGACCGCATCCATGACATAACCCAGGTCCTTCTGCGGATCGGGAATCGGCAGGGCTTCGATGTCGGCCAGGGTGCTGACGACTTTCTTGAAGCGAGGGCCTTCGCCGGTCTCGAAGTACAGACCCTGGCCCATGGCGTCGGGAATGGTGAGAATGTCGGAAAACAGAATCGCCGCGTCCAGCTGCGGGTAACGATCCAGCGGCTGCATCGTGACTTCGCAGGCGAACTGGGGATTCATGCACAGGCTCATGAAGTCGCCGGCCTTGGCCCGACTGGCGCGGTATTCCGGCAAGTAGCGACCGGCCTGACGCATCATCCACACGGGGGTGACGTCTACGGGTTGCTTGAGCAGGGCGCGGAGGAAACGGTCGTTCTTCAGGGCAGTCATGTCGGCATCCGGAAAAAAAGTGCGGGCATTTTCTCAGAGCGCGACGCAAAAGGCACGGCAAGAGCCGTGCCTTTTATCTATCGGGGCAATTTGTCGCGGTATCAGGCAACACCTAAAACCACTGTGGGAGCGAGCTTGCTCGCGATGAGGGCATCACATTCAACATTTTCGTCGACTGATTCGCCACTATCGCGAGCAAGCTCGCTCCCACATTTGATTGCATTCCCATTCAGGAAATGATCAGACCCCCAAGTAATCCAGAATCCCTTCCGCCGCATTGCGGCCTTCGAAGATCGCCGTCACCACCAGATCGGAACCCCGAACCATGTCGCCGCCGGCGAAGATCTTCGGGTTGCTGGTCTGGTGCTTGTACTGGCCCTGTTCCGGGGCCACGACGCGGCCCTGGCTGTCGGTCTGGATGCTGAACTGCTCAAACCACGGCGCCGGGCTTGGGCGGAAGCCGAAGGCGATGACCACGGCATCGGCCGGGATGATCTCTTCGGAACCGGGGATCGGCTCAGGGCTGCGGCGGCCACGGGCGTCCGGTTCGCCGAGACGGGTCTCGACCACCTTCACGCCCTCGACCTTGTCTTCACCGACAATGGCGATCGGCTGGCGGTTGTAGAGGAACTTCACGCCCTCTTCCTTGGCGTTCTTCACTTCTTTGCGCGAGCCGGGCATGTTCGCTTCGTCACGACGATAGGCGCAGGTCACCGACTTGGCGCCCTGGCGAATCGAAGTGCGGTTGCAGTCCATCGCCGTGTCACCGCCGCCCAGCACCACGACCTTCTTGCCTTTCATGTCGACGAAATCTTCCGGCGACTTTTCAAAGCCCAGGTTGCGGTTGACGTTGGCGATCAGGAAGTCCAGCGCGTCGTAAACGCCCGGCAGGTCCTCGCCGGCAAAGCCGCCCTTCATGTAGGTGTAGGTGCCCATGCCCATGAATACGGCATCGTACTCTTCGAGCAGTTGCTCCATGGTCACGTCCTTGCCTACTTCGGTGTTCAGGCGAAACTCGATGCCCATGCCGGTGAAGACTTCGCGACGATTGCTCAGCACGGTCTTTTCCAGCTTGAACTCGGGGATGCCGAAGGTCAGCAGGCCGCCGATTTCCGGGTTCTTGTCGAACACCACCGGGGTCACGCCACCGCGCACCAGCACATCGGCGCAACCCAGGCCCGCCGGGCCGGCCCCAATGATCGCCACGCGCTTGCCGGTCGGCTTGACCTTGGACATGTCCGGGCGCCAGCCCATGGCGAACGCGGTGTCGGTGATGTACTTCTCCACCGAACCGATGGTCACCGCGCCAAAACCGTCGTTGAGGGTGCATGCACCCTCACACAGGCGGTCCTGCGGACACACCCGGCCGCAGACTTCCGGCAGGGTGTTGGTCTGGTGGGACAACTCGGCGGCCTGGAGGATGTTGCCCTCGGCCACCAGCTTGAGCCAGTTGGGAATGAAGTTGTGCACCGGGCACTTCCATTCGCAGTACGGGTTACCGCAGCCCAGGCAGCGGTGGGCCTGGTCGGCCGACTGCTGGGGTTTGAAAGGCTCGTAGATTTCCACGAACTCTTTCTTGCGTTGACGCAACAGTTTCTTCTTCGGATCCTTGCGCCCGACATCGATGAACTGGAAGTCATTACTCAGACGTTCAGCCATTGTTAAAACCTCATCAAACTCTTCAGGCGCATATCACTGCGGGTTGGCACGGGTGCTGGAAAGCAACGATTTCAGGTTGGCAGCCTTGGGCTTGACCAGCCAGAAACGACGCAGATAGTCATCGAGGTTTTCGGCGAGTTCACGACCCCACTCGCTGTCGGTTTCCTCGACGTATTCGTCCAGCACGCGCTGCAAGTGGCTGCGGTAGGCTTCCATCGCCTCGCCGCTGATCCGCTGGATTTCCACCAGTTCGTGATTGACCCGGTCAACGAAGGTGTTGTCCTGGTCGAGCACGTAGGCGAAACCGCCGGTCATGCCAGAGCCGAAGTTGTAACCGGTCTTGCCCAGGACACAGACGAAACCACCGGTCATGTACTCGCAGCAATGATCACCGGTGCCTTCCACCACAGTGTGGGCCCCGGAGTTACGCACGGCGAAACGCTCGCCCGCGGTGCCGGCGGCGAACAGCTTGCCGCCCGTGGCGCCGTACAGGCAGGTGTTGCCGATGATGGCACTGTCCTGAGTCTTGTAGACGCTGGCCTTGGGCGGAACGATGACCAGTTTGCCGCCGGTCATGCCCTTGCCCACGTAATCGTTGGCATCTCCTTCCAAGTACATATTCAGGCCACCGGCGTTCCAGACGCCGAAGCTCTGGCCTGCGGTGCCCTTGAAGCGGAAGGTGATCGGCGCCTTGGCCATGCCCTGGTTGCCGTGCTTACGCGCGATTTCGCCGGAGATCCGCGCGCCGATGGAACGGTCGCAGTTGCAGATATCCAGGTCGAACTCGGCACCACTGAGGTCGTTGATCGCCGAAGCGGCCATGTCGACCATCTTCTCGGCCAACTCACCCTTGTCGAACGGCGGGTTGCGATCAACCTGGCAGAACTGTGGCTTGTCCGCCGGGATGAGATCGCTGCCCAGCAACGGCGTCAGGTCCAGGTGATGCTGCTTGGCGGTCTGGCCCTCGAGCACTTCCAGCAGGTCGGTACGGCCGATCAGCTCTTCGAGCGAGCGCACGCCCAGCTTAGCCAGCCACTCGCGGGTTTCCTCGGCGACGTAGGTGAAGAAGTTCACCACCATGTCGACGGTACCGATGTAGTGGTCCTTGCGCAGCTTTTCGTTCTGGGTCGCCACACCGGTAGCGCAGTTGTTCAGGTGGCAGATACGCAGGTACTTGCAACCCAGGGCGATCATCGGCGCGGTGCCGAAGCCGAAGCTCTCGGCGCCGAGGATGGCCGCCTTGATCACGTCCAGGCCGGTTTTCAGGCCGCCATCGGTCTGCACCCGGACCTTGCCGCGCAGGTCGTTGCCGCGCAGGGTCTGGTGGGTCTCGGCCAGGCCCAGTTCCCACGGCGCGCCGGCATATTTGATCGAGGTCAGCGGCGATGCGCCGGTGCCGCCGTCATAGCCGGAGATGGTGATCAGGTCGGCATAGGCCTTGGCCACACCGGCGGCGATGGTGCCAACGCCGGCTTCTGCCACCAGCTTCACCGAGACCAGCGCCTTCGGGTTCACCTGCTTGAGGTCGAAGATCAGTTGCGACAAGTCTTCGATCGAATAGATGTCGTGATGCGGCGGCGGCGAGATCAGGGTCACGCCGGGTACTGCGTAACGCAGTTTGGCGATCAGGCCGTTGACCTTGCCGCCGGGCAGTTGGCCGCCTTCGCCGGGCTTGGCGCCTTGGGCAACCTTGATCTGCAGCACTTCAGCGTTGACCAGGTACTCCGGTGTCACACCGAAGCGGCCGGTGGCCACCTGCTTGATTTTCGAACTCTTGATGGTGCCGTAGCGCGCCGGGTCTTCACCGCCTTCGCCGGAGTTGGAACGCGCGCCGAGGCGGTTCATGGCTTCAGCCAGGGCTTCATGAGCTTCCGGAGACAAGGCCCCCAAGGAGATACCGGCGGAATCGAAGCGCTTGAGCACCGATTCCAGCGGCTCGATTTCGCTGATGTCCAGCGGTGTGTCCAGGGTCTTGACCTTGAGCAGGTCGCGAATCATCGACACCGGACGGTTGTCCACCAGCGAGGTGTATTCCTTGAACTTGCCGTAGTCGCCCTGCTGCACAGCGGCTTGCAAGGTGTTGACCACGTCCGGGTTGTAGGCGTGGTATTCGCCACCGTGGACGAACTTCAGCAGGCCGCCTTGCTGGATCGGCTTGCGCGGGCTCCAGGCTTCGGCCGCCAGGGCTTTCTGTTCGGCTTCGATGTCGACGAAACGCGCACCCTTGATGCGACTCGGCACGCCACGGAAGCTCAGTTCGCAGACTTCTTCGGACAGGCCGATGGCCTCGAACAGTTGCGCACCGCGGTACGAAGCGATGGTCGAGATCCCCATCTTCGAGAGGATCTTGAGCAGGCCCTTGGTGATGCCTTTGCGGTAGTTCTTGAACACCTCATAGAGGTCGCCCAGCACTTCACCGGTACGGATCAGGTCACCCAGCACTTCATAGGCCAGGAACGGGTACACCGCCGAGGCACCGAAACCGATCAGCACCGCAAAGTGATGCGGATCGCGAGCGGTGGCGGTTTCCACCAGGATGTTGGAATCGCAACGCAGGCCTTTTTCGGTCAGGCGATGGTGCACCGCACCGGTGGCCAACGACGCGTGGATCGGCAACTTGCCCGGGGCGATGTGACGGTCGGTCAGCACGATCTGGGTGCGACCGGCGCGCGCGGCTTCTTCAGCCTGATCGGCAACGTTGCGGATCGCCGCTTCAAGGCCGACGCTTTCGTCGTAGTTCAGGTCGATGACCTGACGCTGGAAACCCGGGCGGTCGAGGTTGGTCAGCGAGCGCCATTTGGCCGGGGAAATGACCGGCGAACTGAGGATCACACGCGAGGCGTGTTCCGGCGACTCCTGGAAGATGTTGCGCTCGGCACCGAGGCAGATTTCCAGGGACATCACGATCGCTTCGCGCAGCGGGTCGATCGGTGGGTTGGTCACCTGAGCGAACTGCTGGCGGAAATAGTCGTACGGCGTACGCACGCGCTGGGACAGCACGGCCATCGGCGTGTCGTCGCCCATGGAACCGACCGCTTCGTAGCCCTGCTCACCCAACGGACGCAGCACCTGGTCACGCTCTTCGAACGTCACCTGGTACATCTTCATGTACTGCTTGAGCTGATCGACGTCGTAAAAAGCCGAACCGTGATCGTTGTCCTCCATGGTCGCCTGAATGCGCAGGGCGTTCTTGCGCAGCCATTGCTTGTACGGATGACGGGACTTGAGACGGTTGTCGATGGCGTCGGTGTCGAGGATCTGGCCGGTTTCGGTGTCCACGGCAAAAATCTGGCCCGGGCCCACGCGGCCCTTGGCGATGACGTCTTCGGGCTGGTAGTTCCAGACACCGATTTCCGAAGCCAGGGTGATGAACCCGTTGGTGGTGGTTACCCAGCGCGCCGGACGCAGACCGTTACGGTCGAGCAGGCACACGGCGTAGCGGCCGTCGGTCATGACGATACCGGCCGGGCCGTCCCACGGTTCCATGTGCATGGAGTTGTATTCGTAGAACGCACGCAGGTCCGGGTCCATGGTCTCGACGTTCTGCCAGGCCGGCGGCACCAGCATGCGCACGCCACGGAACAGGTCGATGCCGCCGGTGACCATCAGTTCCAGCATGTTGTCCATGCTCGAGGAGTCCGAGCCCACACGGTTGACCAGCGGGCCGAGTTCTTCCAGATCCGGCATCAGATCGTTGGCGAACTTGGTGCGACGGGCCAGCGCCCAGTTGCGGTTGCCGGTGATGGTGTTGATCTCGCCGTTGTGGGCGAGGAAGCGGAATGGCTGGGCCAGCGGCCATTTCGGCAGGGTGTTGGTGGAGAAGCGCTGGTGGAACACGCAGATCGCGGTTTTCAGGCGCTCATCGCTCAGGTCCGGATAGAAGGCGGTCAGGTCCGCCGGCATCATCAGGCCTTTATAGATGATGGTCTTGTGGGAAAAGCTGCAGATGTAGTGATCGGTGTCGGCGGCGTTGGCCACGGACGAACGACGACGGGAGCTGAACAGCTTGATCGACATGTCCTGGTCGCTCAGGCCTTCGCCCGCGATGAACACTTGTTCGATCTGCGGCAGACGCTCAAGGGCCAGGCGGCCGAGGACGCTGGTGTCGATCGGCACCTTGCGCCAGCCCACCAATTGCAGGCCGGCGGCCAGGATCTCGCGATTCATGTTTTCGCGAGCCGCTTGGGCCTTCACCGGGTCCTGATTGAAGAACACCATGCCCACCGCGTACTGCTTGGGCAGGGTCACGCCAAACGTTTCCTGGGCAATGGCACGCAGGAACTCGTCAGGCTTTTGAATCAGCAAGCCACAACCGTCACCGGTCTTGCCGTCGGCGTTGATCCCACCACGGTGGGTCATGCAGGTCAGGGCCTCAATGGCCGTTTGTAAAAGGGTATGGCTGGGTTCGCCCTGCATATGAGCAATCAGGCCGAAACCGCAGTTATCCTTGAATTCATCTGGTTGGTACAGACCTGCTTTCATAGACACTTTCTCACCAGGCTGCCTCTTATCGAGGCAAATTTCTTTTCAATTCAGCCAGTTGCGTGCCGCGCCGAACGTACGCCAGCTTTGCGGGGGCAAAAGGGAGGTCATTGTACACACCGACACAAGGGCTCACAAATTTGACGACGAAACGTCGCAAATCCATGTCGCATTTGTGAAAGGTTTAAAGCTATACGCTGTGCTAGTCAAAACTTTTTTGGGTTCGACCGCTGCGACTCAAACGCTACTGTGACGCAGACACCACAAGGCGTGCGGCCTGAAAGGTCGCTCGCCCTTGCGGAAATTTTGAGGTGCCGGGAGAGGCGACCTGGGTAAGGCCGCCGAATCTTCAGCGAGTTGCTGCCAGTTCCTGTTGGACGCTGGCGACAGTGCGAGGCCAAGGTTTACCAGCCTGAACCTTCGCTGGCAAGGCCTTGATGGCGGAAACGGCTGCATCACGGTTGGCGAAATTGCCGTAGGTGATGACATAAAGCGGTTTGCCGTTGAGCATTTTCTTGAAATAACGGTACTCGCCGCCCTGCTCCTTGACGAATTTTTGCGCAGACGCTTCGGAGCTGGTGCCGAGGATCTGTACCACGTAGCTGCCTGGAGCCTGACCGGCGTACCAGTTACCGCCAGCGGCCTGAGTGGCCGGCTTGGCGGCCGGGGCTGGAGCAGGTTTGGCGGTGGCCACCTGGGCGGGAGCCGGCGCAGGCTTGGCAGCCGGAGCGGGCGCCGGGGCTGGGGCTGGAGTTGGCGCTGGTGCCGGGCCAGCCGGCACACCCGCCGGTGGGGCGCTGGTGGTCACGGTTGGCGGCGTATCGCTGGTGTCATCGATCGGTGGTGGCGCGCCGTCGTCACCCTCGGTGATACCGCCAGCGGCCTCAGCCAAGGGACTGCGCATGACCGGTTGCGACTGGCCGACCAGCGGCAGCGGCATCGGCTGGGTGTTACCGGCGAACTCCACCTCCGGAGCACCGCCATTGGGCTGCGCTGCGTCCTGGCCCAGAGGCAGTTGTGCCTGCTCGTTGGCGGGTGCGCCGGTGGTCGGCACCTTGCTGCGACCCGGCATCAGCCAGGCGGCGGCAATCGCGACCACGACGACGGCGGAAATCGCCAATACGTGTTTCTTTGGCATGTTGAACCCCATACTTGGACGCTTTACCGCTGAGCGGCTGGCAATCATGACTTCGATGAGAGCATCGCGGGCCACCTGGTTAATATTTCCAGGCCAGCCATCGGAGCTTTCGTGAATCTCAGAGATCTGATCCGCGGTGAAAAGTTCGATGCCCCGACCGGCGCCTTCAAGGCGTTGGGCCAGGTATTCACGGGTTTCTTCTTCGGTGTAGGGCGCCAGCTCAATGACGTGGAAGCGCTCTTGCTCAAGATTCAGTTGCTCCAGATCGGCGATCAGCGACGACTCACCAAACAGGAAGACGTGGGGACGGCCTTCCGGCGCACCGGCAGCCAGAGCCAGCAAGGCTTCCAGGGCCGACTCGTCGAGTTGCTCGGCGTCGTCCACCAGCAGATAGACTTCCTGCCCGGTCAGCGCCAGTTGCACGATCTGATCCAGAATCGCACCGACTTCAGCCTGGGCGGCATTCAGCGCCTGGGCCACCTGACGCAACACACCGGCTGCATCACCGGCGCCGCGAGCCGACACCACCACGCTTTGCACCGACTGCTTGTTGGTGCTGGCCACCAGGGCCTGGCGCAGCAAGGTCTTGCCGCTGCCTTGAGGGCCGGTGACCACCAGCAATAGCTGGCTGTAACGCGCCAGGTGATGCAACTGGCCCAGAACCGGTTTGCGTTGGGCGGGGAAAAACTTGAAGCCTGGAACCCGTGGCGCGAAAGGGTCATGACTCAACTGGAAATGGCCGAGGAAAGCCTCGTCGGCATGCAAACTAGTCATCGGAATCTTATTAACCTTTAAGCTGAGCCAGGGCGCGATAATCCGCTCCCAGCGTGGCCTGTAGAACCTCTTTCGGATAATCGTCGGTCACCACAGCTTCGCCCATGTGGCGCAGCAGCACCAGACGCAGGCGACCGTCGATCACTTTTTTGTCGATTGCCATGTGTTCGAAAAAATCGGCTTCGGTCATTTCTTCGGGCGGGATCACCGGCAACCCGGCGCGCTGGAACAGAGCAATACCGCGATCGCGCTCCTGTTCACTGATCCAGCCCAAACGCGCGGACATCTCCAGGGCCATGACCGTACCGGCCGCAACCGCTTCGCCATGGAGCCAGACACCATAGCCCATGTGGGTTTCGATGGCGTGGCCAAAGGTATGCCCCAGGTTGAGCGTGGCGCGCACGCCCGACTCGCGCTCATCGGCACCGACCACCGCAGCCTTGGCCGCACAGGAACGTTCGATAGCGTAGGTCAGCGCAGCCTGATCCAGCGCACGCAGGCGGTCGACGTTTTCTTCCAGCCAGCCCAGGAACGGTTCGTCGCAGATCAGCCCGTACTTGATGACTTCAGCCAGCCCCGCAGACAGCTCGCGGGCGGGCAATGTATTGAGGGTCGCGGTGTCGATCAGCACCACGTTGGGCTGGTAGAAAGCACCCACCATGTTTTTGCCCAGCGGATGGTTGATCCCGGTCTTGCCGCCCACCGACGAGTCCACCTGGGACAACAGGGTCGTGGGGATCTGGATGAAATCAACACCGCGCTGATAGCAAGCGGCGGCGAAACCGGCCATGTCGCCGATCACGCCGCCGCCCAAGGCCACCACCGTGGTGCGGCGGTCATGCCGCGCGGTCAGCAGGCCATCGAAAATAAGCTGCAGGGTTTCCCAATTCTTGAAGGCTTCGCCGTCAGGCAGCACCACGGAAATGACCGAGAAAGCCGACAGGCTGCGGGTCAGACGCTCCAGATACAAAGGTGCGACGGTTTCGTTGGAGATAATCGCCACTTGCCGTCCGGCGATATGCGGCGCCAGCAAGTCGGGCCGGTCCAGCAAACCTTCGCCAATGTGAATCGGGTAGCTGCGCTCGCCCAGGTCGACCTTAAGTGTCTGCATGTGTCCCCACAGTGAAGATGGAATCAGGCGTCCTGCCTGCAATTAACGAAAGTCCACGGTGCCTGTTGTGATGTCAATCGATGGCCATCGGCCACGTCCCGGCGGGCCATGACGGGACGCCGAGGATAGCGCATTTCCCGCGACGCATTAACGGGGTGGCAGTTGCTGCAGGCGATCAAGAATGTCCAGCACCACCATCCGCGGCGGCCGCTCGTCGGTTTCCACCACCAGATCAGCAATCTCCCGGTACAGCGGATCACGCAGCTCCAGCAGGTCGCGCAAGGTCTTGGCCGGGTCGGCGGTGCGCAACAGCGGACGGTTACGATCCCGAGCGGTGCGACCCACCTGCTGCTCGACGGAGGCGTGCAGATAGACCACTCGTCCGCCGGCATGCAATGCCCGACGATTGGCCTCGCGCATCACCGCGCCGCCACCGGTGGCCAGTACCACGCCGTCGAACGCGCACAGTTCGGCGATCATCGCCTGCTCACGGTCACGAAAGCCGGGCTCGCCTTCCTTATCGAAGATCCATGGGATATTGGCACCCGTGCGCAATTCAATTTCCTTGTCGGAATCTTTGAATGGCAGGCGCAGCTCTTTGGCCAGCAAACGGCCGATGGTGCTTTTTCCAGCGCCCATCGGCCCAACAAGAATCAAATTTCGCACAGAATCAACGACTCACAGCAATCGCCTGGTTATTCATGATACGCGGAGTGAGGAACACCAGCAGCTCGGATTTTTGCTCCGAAACCACATCACGCCGGAAAAGGCGGCCAAGATACGGCACATCGCCAAGAAATGGCACCTTATCTACGACCTTGCTCTGAGTATTTGAGAAAACCCCGCCAATCACAATGGTCTCGCCGTCATTGACCAGCACCTTGGCGTTGACCTCGTTTTTCTTGATTGGCGGCACATCATTCACCTTGTTCAGGTAATCCGGCTCATCCTTGGTGACCTTGACCTCCATGATGATGCGGTTGTCCGGGGTGATCTGCGGGGTCACCTCCAGGGACAGCGAGGCCTCCTTGAACGACACCGAGGTGGCACCACTGGAACTGGCTTCCTGATAGGGAATCTCCGTGCCCTTGAGGATTTTTGCCGTCTCTTTGTCGGACGTCACCACCTTGGGCTGAGAGACGATTTCCCCGTTGCCGGTTTTCTCCATGGCCGTCAATTCCAGGTCCAGCAGTACATTGTCGGTGATGAAGGCGATGCCGATGCCGGAGGTATTGCCCGACGCGCCCAGATCGACAAACGGCTGGTTGGTGCTGGTGCTGCCCGGCGTGCCGATGGTGGTGGAGTCGCCGGTGGTGACCCCTGAAGTGTTCCAGTTGCCTTTGTTCTGGATCGATCCACCCCAGCGCACGCCCAGGCTCTTGTCGTAGTCAACGTTGGCCTCGACAATCCGCGCCTCGATCATCACCTGGCGCACCGGGATATCCAGCTGCGCCACGATCCGGCGCAGTTCGTCGAGCCGGTCCTGAGTCTGGTAGGCAATGATGTTGTTGGTTCGCTCATCGACCGTGATCGTACCGCGCTCATCGGCCTTGGCTTCGGCGCTGGTCACAGACTGGAACAGCTTGGCGATGTCCGCAGCCTTCGCATAGTTGACCTGCAACAGCTCACGCCGTAGCGGCGCCAGGTCGGCAATCTGCTTCTGGGATTCGAGTTCCTGGCGCTCACGGGCCGCGATTTCGTCGGCGGGGGCGACCAGCAGCACATTGCCGACCTTGCGCTTGTCCAGCCCTTTGGTCTTGAGCACCAGGTCCAGCGCCTGGTCCCAAGGCACATTTTGCAGGCGCAGGGTAATGCCGCCCTGCACCGTGTCACTGGCCACCAGGTTGAGGTTGGTGAAATCGGCAATCAGTTGCAGGACCGAGCGCACCTCGATGTCCTGAAAGTTGAGGGACAGCTTTTCACCGCTGTAGGCCTCGCGACTGGCATCGCGTTTTTGCAGATCCTCGACAGTCATGGGTCGGACACTGACGGTCAGTTTGTTGTCCGTCTGGTAGGTGGAGTAATCGAAAGTACCGCTGGGTTCGATGCTGATGGTGGCCCGGTCGGCGCCGGCACTGGCATTGACGAACTGCACCGGGGTGGCGAAGTCCTTGACGTCCAGGCGCACGCGCAGCGGTTCGGGCAACCGGGTCTTGGCGAAGTTGAGGATGATCTTGCCTTCACGCTCCTGGATGTCCGGGGCGATCGAGGGGTCCGACAGATCGATCACCACATTGCCTTCGCCCTGGGTACCGCGCTGGAAATCTACCCCTCGGATCGCCTTGCCCACCGGCGCACTGGCTCTGGCGGGCACCGCGCTGGGAGCCGCCGGGCGTGGCGCCTGGGCGGCAGCGCTGGCAACCGCTCCCTTGCCGACCACCACGAGCAGGCTGTTGCCCTCCACCCGCGCGGTATAGGGCGCAAGCTGGGTAAGGCCAATGATCAGACGGGTACGATCAGCCGCCTCGACCACCGTGGCGCTTCGCGCATTGCCAGCACCAAGATCATGCCTCTTGTGGGCCAACTGGCTGGTCACCCCCGGCAGATCCAGAGCGATCCGGGCCGGTTGCTCGGTGGTGTAGCCCCGAGGCGCGGGGGGCGGCCCGTCGAAGGTGAGTTTCAACTCGATGCGGTCCCCCGGCAGCGCCGCGACATCCAGCGTTTTCAGATTGACCGCATGAACCATCGGCGACAACAGCGCTATCCATAGCGAAATACCGAGGGCTGCAAAAATCCTGTTCATTGTTCGAGTTCCACTATTGAGTGCTCTTTCAGAGGAATGGTCCGTGGCCGTTCCAGCCAGGCGCCCTCGCCATCAGGAACGATTTCGACCACCTCGACCTGGGTGGCGCTAATGCCGACGATCCGCCCGTCGTTGCGTCCCAGATAGTCACCGACCTTGAGCCGGTGCACCCCGCCCGCGCCGCGCAGGAGCGCGAAGGAGCCGCTGACGTTGGAAATCGTCCCGACCATTTCAAACTGCTCGATGTTGAAGCCTTCCAGGTATTGCTTGACCCGAGTCGGGTCGGGCCGGACGTTGCGTGCACCCTTCTGGCGACCGGCCTGATCCACCCTGACCTGCCGTGAAAACGGGCTGCGCAGGTCGGCGGCGCTGTAAGTGAAGGTTTCGTAAGGCCTGAACGTCGGCGTTGGCTCGATCTTGCCGGGCGGGCGCAGCCGCACTTCGTTCATGTAGGCGTCCAGGTCGCTGAAGCCGTTATCGTTGTTGCAGCCCGTCAGCACGACCAGCCCCGCCAGCAGGATAATGCGCCAAGCCGGCTTCATGGCTGCACCTCCTGCTCGTTGTACCGGTAGGTCTTGGCCTGGATGCTCATGCGCAGTTTCGCTCCTGCGTCGGGCTCCATCGGGGCGATGTCGAAATCGTGCAGGGTGACGATCCGTGGCAGTCCGGCAACGCCGCTGACGAAGGTTGCCAGGTCATGATAGTCGCCGGTCACAGTAATCTGGATCGGCAGTTCGATGTAAAACGGCTGGGTGACCTCCGGTAACAGCTTGATCTCCTCGAACTCCAGACCACTGCCCAGACCGGTACGGGTGATGTCCTCCAGCAGGCCTGGCACTTCGGTGTCACTGGGCAATTGCCGCAACAGCACGCCGAAGGAGGCTTCCATCTGCTTCATCTGTTCGGTGTAGCGCTCCAGGTTCGCGGCCATGTGAGCTTTGCCCGCAAACTGTGCCTTGAGGGTGTTTTCTTCTCCGCGCACTTGCTGCAGTTGGTTCTCCAGGTCACTCAAGGCAAAGTTGTAGCCCAACCCCAGCACCAGGATGACCAGCAGGATGCCGCTCAACCATTTGACCGGCATCGGCCAGGAGCCAATGTTGTTGGTATCCAGCTCACTGATGTCGATCTTGCGCAGCGCTTCGAACCACTCTCCCGGCTTCATTGGGCGTCCTCGACAATGGCCGGACGGGTCTGGCGAACCGTCAGCTGGAAGACGTTGGCCTGATCGAGCTGACCGGCCGTGGTGGCCTTGACTTCCGTCAGGCTGGGCGCATCGAACAGGTCCGATGAGTCCAGGTTACGCATCAGGTCCGAGACCCGGTTGTTCGATTCCGCCGCGCCCTTGATGGAGAGGGTCTTGTCTTCCATCTTCACTTCGGTGAAATACACCCCGTCAGGCAGGGTGCGCGCCAGTTGATCGAAGATGCGCCCGCTCACCGGCCGGTTACCCTGCAAGTCCTGGATGATGCGCATGCGCTCCAGCAGTTGCTGGCGGCGGGCCTTGAGTTCGCTGATCTGCTTGATGCGCTCGTCCAGCACGGCTATCTGCTCGCTGATATGACTGTTGCGAGCCATCTGGTGGTCAATGGCACTGTCCAGGTAGCGGACCGCAATCAGCGTCAGGCCTACCGCACCGACCAATGCGCCCACCAATGCCAGCAAAAAGCGTTTGCGACGCTCCTCACGCAGCTCCTCTCGCCAGGGAAGAAGGTTGATCCGCGCCATCAGTCAAAGCTCCTGAGGGCCAGCCCGCAGGCAATCATCAAGGCCGGTGCGTCACTGGCCAGGGCACCGGCGTTGACCTTGCTGCCCAGGGCCATGTTGGAAAACGGGTTGGCCACCTGGGTCGGCGTGCCCAGGCGCTGTTCGATCAGCCGGTCCAGGCCCGCGACCGAGGCGGTGCCTCCAGCCAAGAGGATGTGGTCCACCGCACTGTACTGGCCCGAGGCGAAGAAAAACTGCAAGGACCTCGATACCTGTTGCACCAGGGCCTCGCGAAAAGGTTGCAGGACCTCACCGAGGTAATCGTCCGGCAGGCCACCCTGCTTCTTTGCCTGCCCGGCCTGCTCGGGTGACAGGCCGTAGCGGCGCTGGATTTCTTCGGTGAGCTGGCGACCGCCGAACAATTGTTCGCGGGTATAGATGATGCGCCCGTTATGCAGCACGCTCAGGGTGGTCATGGTGGCGCCGATGTCGATCACCGCCACCGTCAGCCGCTCCTGGGACGCGGCCAGTTGCGTGGCAAGCAGCCCGAAGGCGCGCTCCAGCGCGTAGGCCTCCACATCGACCACCTTGGCCGTGAGCCCGGCGAGCGCCAGCGCAGCCTCGCGAACTTCGACGTTTTCCTTGCGACAGGCGGCCAACAGCACCTCGACCCGCTCGGCGCTGCGCGGTGAAACGCCCAGGACCTCAAAGTCGATGGCCACCTCGTCCAGCGGATAAGGAATGTATTGGTCGGCTTCGATCTTGAGCTGGTTTTCCATGTCGTCGTCGGAAAGTCCGGCGTCCATCTCGATGGTCTTGGTGATCACCGCGGACCCCGCTACAGCCACCGCCACGTTGCGCAAGGGTGTTCTGGCCTTGGCGAGCACCCGTGACAATGCCTGGCCCACGCCCTCGAGCTCGGCGATGTTCTTTTCGACCACGGCGTTGGCCGGCAACGGCTCGACCGCGTAAGACTCGACACGGTAGCGGTCACCCTGGCGGCTCAACTCGAGCAGCTTCACCGACGTGGAACTGATGTCTATCCCCAAAAGCGTATGGGCTTTTTTATTGAAGAGTCGTAGCACTACCAATTCCCTATGACTATCCGTGAGTTACGGACTCTCTAATATGCGTTGCGTTCAATCACTCCGGCCCGACGGACGTCCGAGTGGCGTTACCGACGAAAAAAAATGCTTATAATGCCCAGCGTTTTTTTTCGCTTTGTTGCAAGCACGGGTCCTTCCCTGCACCTGGCGCCTTTTCATTCTTTGCCTGGATATCCAAAAGCCTTGATTCGTCTGCTGAAATTTTTCGGATGGTCCATCCTCGCCGTTTTCTGCGGACTGCTCCTGGGTCTGAGCGGTGCGTTTCTTTACCTTAGTCCGGGATTGCCGTCCGTGGAGGCGCTGAGAAGTATTCAGTTGCAGATTCCATTGCGGGTGTACAGCAGCGACGACAAGTTGATCGCAGAGTTTGGCGAAATGCGCCGCACGCCGATCCGTTTCGCCGACATTCCCCCCAATTTCATCAATGCGTTACTAAGTGCTGAAGACGACAACTTCGCCAATCACTACGGCGTCGATCCGGGCAGCCTGATGCGGGCGGCCAGCCAACTGATCAAAAGCGGCCATATCCAGTCCGGTGGCAGCACCATCACCATGCAGGTGGCGAAAAACTTCTTCCTGACCAGTGAGCGCAGCTTCTCGCGCAAGACCACCGAGATCCTCCTGGCCCTGCAAATCGAGCGACAGCTGACCAAGGACGAGATCCTGGAGCTGTACGTCAACAAGATCTACCTGGGCAACCGCGCCTACGGTATCGAGGCGGCGGCGCAGGTGTATTACGGCAAGTCGATTCGTGATGTGAGCCTGGCGCAGATGGCGATGATCGCCGGCCTGCCCAAGGCACCGTCGCGCTTCAATCCACTGGCCAACCCGGCGCGCAGCAAGGAACGTCGCGACTGGATCCTGGGGCGCATGTACAAGCTGGGCAAGATCAGCGAGGCCGAATACACCGCCGCGGTCAACGAGCCTCTGAACGCCAGCTACCACGTGCCGACCCCTGAAGTGAACGCGCCGTACATCGCCGAAATGGCCCGTGCCGAGATGGTCGGGCGTTATGGCAGCGACGCCTACACCGAGGGTTTCCGCGTGGTCACCACGGTGCCGAGCAATCTGCAGGAGATGGCCAACACCGCGCTGCACGAGGGTCTGATCACCTACGATCAGCGCCACGGCTACCGCGGGCCTGAATCGCGCCTGCCAGGCAAGACCAAAGAAGCCTGGGCCGAGGAATTGACCAAGCAGCGCACCATCAGCAGCCTGGAACCGGCGATCGTCACCCAGGTGGACAAGGACGGCATCATGGTGCTGACCCGCAATGGCGAGCTGGAAGAGCACGTGAGCTGGGAGACCATGAAATGGGCCCGCCCATTCCTCAACACCAACAGCATGGGCGCCAACCCCCGCCAACCGTCGGACGTCGCCCAGGTGGGTGATCTGATCCGGGTACAGCGCCAGCCGGACAACACCCTCAAGTTCAGCCAGATCCCGGCCGCCCAAGGCGCCCTGGTGTCGCTTGACCCGCAGGACGGCGCCATCCGGTCGCTGGTCGGTGGCTTCGCCTTCGAGCAGAGCAATTACAATCGCGCGATGCAGGCCAAGCGCCAGCCGGGTTCAAGCTTCAAACCGTTCGTGTACAGCGCCGCCCTGGATAACGGCTACACCGCCGCCAGCCTGGTGAACGACGCACCGATCGTGTTTGTCGACGAATACCTGGACAAGGTCTGGCGCCCGAAGAACGACACCAATACCTTCCTGGGTCCGATCCGCATGCGCGAAGCGCTGTACAAGTCGCGTAACCTGGTATCGATCCGTTTGCTGCAGGCGCTGGGTGTGGACCGTACCATCGACTACATCAGCAAGTTCGGCTTCAACAAGCAGGACTTGCCGCGCAACCTGTCCCTGGCCCTGGGCACCGCAACCCTGACCCCGATGGAAATCGCCACGGGCTGGAGCACGTTCGCCAATGGCGGATACAAAGTCACCCCGTACCTCATCGACAAGATCGAAAGCCGCAACGGCGACACGTTGTTCCTCGCCAACCCACCACGGGTGCCTTCAGGCGAACAGGCCAGCGACGGCGTCGCCGCACCGGCCAGCGAGACGTTCACGGTAGAGGCAACACCAGGCGAAGCCACGACAGCGCCAGCCGTACCGCAAGCGCCGGTCATCGCCGAGCGCATCATCGATGGCCGCACCACCTACATTCTCAACAGTATGCTGCAGGACGTGATCAAGCTCGGCACCGGCCGCCGCGCCCTGGCCCTGGGCCGTACCGACCTGGCCGGCAAGACCGGCACCACGAACGAATCCAAGGACGCCTGGTTCTCGGGCTACAACGGCGATTACGTCACCACCGTCTGGACCGGGTTCGACCAGCCTGAAAGCCTCGGTCGGCGCGAATACGGCGGCACCGTGGCGCTGCCGATCTGGATGAGTTACATGGGCGCCGCCCTCAAGGACAAACCGCCACACACCCAACCGGAACCCGAAGGCATCCTCAGCCTGCGGGTTGACCCGGTCAGCGGCCGAGCAGCCACCCCAGGCACTCCGGGAGCGTACTTCGAGCTGTTCAAGAGCGAAGACACCCCACCGTCAGTCAACGAGCTGGGCAACGGCGTAGCGCCAGGCAGCCCGCTACCGGCGGATGAGGCGGCGCCGATCGATTTGTTCTGATCGGGCCTCTCGCAAAAAGCCCCGCCTTCGAAAGAAGCGCGGGGCTTTTTTCAGGCCCTCAAATTACACACTCCCCTGTAGGAGCCGAGCTTGCTCGCGATGGCGGCGGGTCAGCTTGCATCCATGTTGAATACCAGACTGCAATCGCGAGCAAGCTCGGCTCCCACAGGATTTGCGGTGGTCACACAAAATCGGCAGGTACAAAAAAGCCCCGACTCAAAGAGAGCCGGGGCTTTTTATTGAACGCTACAACGGCTTAGCCGTTGAACACGTCATCCACGCTCTTGAGCGGGTAGTTCTTCGGATACGGCAGGGTAGCCACGCCGGTCTCGATCGCGGCCTTGGCCACGGCGTCGGAGATCAGGGTGATCAGGCGGGCATCCATTGGCTTGGGAATGATGTACTCACGACCAAATTCCAGCTTGATGCCGCCGTAGGCATCGCACACTTCCTGAGGCACTGGCAGCTTGGCCAGTTCGCGCAGGGCGTTGGCGGCCGCGACTTTCATTTCTTCGTTGATGCGCTTGGCGCGAACGTCCAGGGCACCACGGAAAATGAACGGGAAGCCCAGTACGTTGTTGACCTGATTCGGGTAGTCCGAACGGCCGGTGGCCATGATCACGTCGCTGCGGGTAGCGTGAGCCAGTTCCGGGGAAATTTCCGGATCCGGGTTCGAGCAGGCGAACACGATCGGGTTCGGCGCCATGCGCAGCAGGTTTTCCGGGCTCAGCAGGTTCGGACCCGACAAGCCAACGAATACGTCGGCACCGTCCAGCGCGTCGGCCAGGGAGCGCTTGTCAGTGGCGTGGGCAAACACGGCCTTGTACTGGTTCAGGTCGTCACGGCCGGAATGGATCACGCCGGTACGGTCAACCATGAAGATGTTTTCGATCTTGGCGCCCATGCTCACCAGCAACTTCATGCAGGAGATGGCCGCAGCGCCGGCACCCAGGCAGACGATCTTGGCTTGTGGCAGGGTTTTGCCAGCGATTTCCAGGGCATTGATCATGCCGGCCGCGGTCACGATCGCGGTGCCGTGCTGGTCATCGTGGAACACTGGAATGTCGCACTGCTCGATCAGGGCACGTTCGATCTCAAAGCACTCAGGTGCCTTGATGTCTTCCAGGTTGATGCCACCGAAGGTAATGGAGATACGCTTGACGGTGTCGATGAAGGCTTGCGGGCTTTCGGAGTCGACTTCGATGTCGAACACGTCAATACCGGCGAAACGCTTGAACAAAACGCCCTTGCCTTCCATGACCGGCTTGGAGGCCAATGGGCCGAGGTTACCCAGGCCGAGAATCGCGGTGCCGTCGGAAATGACTGCCACCAGGTTGCCCTTGCCGGTGTATTTGTAGGCCAGCTCAGGGTCGCGAGCGATTTCGCGTACTGGTTCGGCTACGCCGGGGCTGTAGGCCAGCGACAGATCGCGGGCAGTAGCGGTGGCCTTGGTGAGCTCGACACTCAGCTTCCCTGGACGAGGATTAGCGTGATATTCGAGAGCGGCAGTTTTCAGATCAGACATGTGGGCATTCCGCTTTTTACTGTGTTGGACAGACGGACCGCCGAGGATACGCGCCTCGCAAAGTCCCTACAAGACTGACCAGTCACCCCTGTCAAGCGCGCCGCCCTACGACTTTGGGCCAAGAGCCGCAGAACACAAGGTCTACATGCATACAATTCGAACCGTAAATGTCTACAATTTTTTTATCGAGACACGCGACTCAACATCCCTGGATCGGTCAACGGCAATAACCAACGCCCCTGCCCCGGCTCAAGCCCGCCGCGACGCGAACGGTCGACCACCCAGCCACGCGCCTCGATCCGCTTGCCTTTGAGTCGCTCGAGCGACGCCATATCGAAGCGACTCACCAGATTGGGGGCAACGCGCAATACAACCGGCCCCTCCAACTGGAGCCAAATACCGCCGCGATTGCGCGAGACGTCGATCACGCGGCCAGTGAGCACGGCAAAGCCTGGTGCCTTGATATTGTGCGCCTCAAGCACAGGCGAACGCTTCCACACCCCGACGCCCGCTTCCCGCGCCTGGCGTTCGGCAGCGCGCTGACAATGCGCCAGATCGACATTCGGCGCGACCACCACGTGAAATCCCAAGCCCTCGGCGAGCAACTGCGCTTCCAGATTCTGACCGTCGGCGCTGTAGACATGGGCCAGCGTGCGACCGTAGCGATCCTTGTCTTCCTTGCCGGGCAGCAACCCCACGCGTCCCGCACTGGCGCCCACCAATGCCTCAAGGCGCCGGCGTGCAGCGACGGCGAACGGCTCATCGGAACGCCCTCGACGCCCCAGTTCAGGACTGTTGAGACCGATCATGCGCACGCTGCGGCCATCAGCCAGGCGCAGGGTATCGCCGTCCACCACCTTCTGGACCGTCACATGGGCCAGGCCAGGTGGCGCCGGGCAGAAGGCCTGCGCGCTGCTCAGCCAAATCGCGGACACAAAAAAGGCGCCCGCAAGGGACGCCTTCTTCATCAGTCTGGAGCAGCCGAAACGACCATCCAAAATGATTAGCCTCAGGCTTTTTTGGTAGCGCCAAAAGCACCGAAACGATCGGCGAACTTCTGAACGCGGCCGCCGGTATCCAGAGTCTTTTGCTTACCGGTGTAGAACGGGTGGCATTCGTTGCAAACGTCGATCGACAGGGCTTTGCCGTAGGTCGAACGAGTTTCGAACTTATTGCCGCAGCTGCAGGTCACGGCAATTTCTGGGTATTCCGGATGGATATCGGTTTTCATGGGGTTTTCCTCAGGCTAGCGTGCCGCCACCCAACACTATTGTTGAATACCGCACGTAATTAGGCCGCGGATTCTACCAGACAACATCAATCACGCAAGCTATGACTTGTACCAACCGTCTGCTAGGCTCCCCGCCTCATGCGCAAGCTCTTCTGTGGGAGCGAGCCTGCTCGCGATGGCGGTGGATCAGCCGCATGGGTATTGGTTGACACTCCGCCATCGCGAGCAGGCTCGCTCCCACAAGGGTTGTGCCAAGCCTTCTGAATTTGTCTGTATATCGAGACCCTCCCGCGTGCCCGACGCCATCCTGCGCCTCGCCCTGCCTTCGCCTCTGCGCCGCCTGTTCGACTACCGGGCCCCGGCCGGGGTCCTGCGTGAGCAGTTGCATCCGGGCATGCGCCTGCGGGTGCCGTTCGGCCGACGGGAGATGATCGGGATTCTGGTCGAGGTCGCCGACCACAGCGAAGTCCCGGCCGACAAACTGAAGCCGGCCCTGGCCTTGCTCGATGCGACGCCGCCGCTGCCCGCCTCGCTGTTCAAGCTGTGCCTGTGGACCTCCCAGTACTATCAACACAGCCTCGGCGACACCCTGAGCTGGGCGCTGCCGGTATTGTTGCGCCAGGGCGAACCGGCCGAGGCACGCCAAGAGCGGTTCTGGTCGGTAACACCGGGCGCCTCGCTGGACGACCCGCGCATCGCCCGCGCCCCGCGTCAGCGTGAGGCCCTGGCGACCCTGGCCCAGCATCCCCACGGCGTGGCCCATCAGCTATTGAGCAAACTGATGCTCAGCAAGGACAGCCTCGACCTGCTGCTGGCCAAAGACCTGGTCCAGGTAGACATCCGCCGGCACGCTCCGGGTGTTCGCCATGAGCATTGGCTGGCCCAGCCGGAACTGCCGCTCAATGCTGAACAGCGGGCCGCCTGCGAGGCGATTCGCGCCGGTTTCGACAGCTATCACGCCTTCTTGCTGGCCGGCGTCACCGGCAGCGGCAAGACCGAGGTCTATCTGCAACTGATCCGCCAGACCCTGGAAGCCGGCAAGCAGGCCCTGGTGCTGATTCCGGAAATCAACCTTGGGCCACAGACCCTGGCGCGCTTCGAACAACGGTTCAACGCGCGGATCGCCCTGGTGCATTCGGCGGTCAACGACCGAGAACGCCTGGAAGCCTGGCTCGCCGCCCGGGACGGTGAGGCCGACATCATCATCGGCACCCGCTCGGCCCTGTTCACACCGATGAAAAACCCCGGTCTGATCATCATCGACGAAGAACATGACGGCTCTTATAAGCAGCAGGAAGGCCTGCGCTACCACGCCCGCGATCTGGCACTGGTGCGGGCGCGCCAGGAAAACATTCCCATTGTTCTCGGTTCAGCCACGCCGTCCCTGGAAAGCCTGCACAATGCCTACACCGGACGTTACGGACTCCTGCGCCTGAACGAACGGGCCGGCGGCGCCAAGCAGCCACGGTTTCTGCGCCTGGATGTAAAGAGTCGTCCGCTGGACAGCGGCATTTCCGGGCCGATGCAACAAGCCATCGGCCAGACCCTGGCCGCCGGGCAACAGGTCTTGGTGTTCCTCAACCGCCGGGGTTTCGCCCCGACCCTGCTGTGCCATGACTGCGGCTGGATGTCGGGCTGCGAACGCTGCGACGCACGCATGACCGTGCACCAACGCCACGGCGAGCTGCGCTGCCATCATTGCGGCCACGCCGAACGAGTGCCGAGGCACTGCCCGCAGTGCGGCAAAGTGGACCTGCGCCCGGTAGGGGCCGGCACCGAGCGCGCCGAAGAACGGCTGGGCATCCTGTTTCCCGATTACCCGGTACTGCGGGTCGATCGCGACAGCACTTCGCGCAAGGACGCCATGAATCAGTTGTTCGCCACGATTCAGAAAGGCCAGCCGTGCATCCTGGTGGGCACGCAGATGCTCGCCAAGGGGCATCACTTTCCCCGGGTCACGCTGGTGTCGATCCTTGATGCCGACGGCGGACTGTTCTCTGGCGACTTCCGTGCCAGCGAGCGCATGGCGCAGTTGATCGTTCAGGTCGCAGGCCGGGCCGGACGGGCCGAGGAGCCGGGCAAGGTAATTATCCAGACCCACTTGGCCGACCATCCGCTGCTGATACAACTGACCGAACAAGGCTACTTCGCCTTCGCCGAGCAGGCCTTGAGCGAACGTCGCGGCGCCGGCCTGCCGCCGTTTGCTCACCTGGCATTGTTGCGGGCCGAAGCCCATAAGCCCGGGCAGGCCGAAGCGTTCCTTGACGAAGCCTGCAGCGAGGCCGAACGCCTGCTGGGGCAACAGAACCTCACCGGCATCGAACTATTGGGCCCGGTACCGGCTCCGATGGAACGACGGGCCGGGCGTTACAGGGCTCAACTTCTACTACAGGCCAATGCCCGGGCCCCTTTGCATCGGCTATTAAGTGCCTGGCTGCTGGCGCTGGAGCAGATGCCCAGCGGGCGGGCGGTGCGCTGGTCGCTGGATGTGGATCCGGTGGATTTGTATTGACCCAGGCATCCTCATCGCGAGCAGGCTCGCTCCCACATTGGAATGCAATTTCCTGTGGGAGCGAGCCTGCTCGCGATGAGGCCCGAATAGCCACCACACATCCCCACCCGACCCGCTACAGTTGGCAAGCTTGCCTTCGCCACGGATAATGCCCAGTTTTTCCACCAGCGCATCGAAGCGCCGCCGCGCCTGCGGTTGAAAGAGAAGACCATGAAAGACACCATTCGCCAGCTCATCCAGCAAGCCATCGCCCAACTCGTCGCTGAAGGTGTGCTGCCAGAAGGCCTGTCGCCGGCGATTCAGGTCGAAAACACCCGTGACAAGACCCACGGCGACTTCGCCAGCAACATCGCGATGATGCTCGCCAAACCGGCCGGCATGAAACCGCGGGACCTGGCCGAAAAGATCATCGCCGCGCTGCCGGCTGACGAAAACGTCAGCAAGGCTGACATTGCCGGCCCAGGCTTCATCAATTTCTTCCAGAACACCCAGGCCCTGGCCTCACGCCTGGACGCGGCCCTGGCCGACGAACGCATCGGCGTGCGCAAGGCCGGTCCGCTGCAACGCACCGTGGTCGACCTTTCGGCCCCCAACCTCGCCAAGGAAATGCATGTCGGCCATCTGCGCTCGACCATCATTGGTGACGGCGTGGCCCGGGTACTGGAGTTTCTCGGCGACACGGTGATCCGCCAGAACCACGTCGGCGACTGGGGCACCCAGTTCGGCATGCTGATGGCCTACCTGCAGGAAAACCCGATCACCAGCGATGAGCTGTCGGACCTGGAGAACTTCTACCGCGCCGCCAAGCAACGCTTCGACGAGTCGCCCGAATTTGCTGACCGCGCCCGTGGCCTGGTGGTCAAGCTGCAGGCCGGCGATGCCGAGTGCCTGGCGCTGTGGACCAAGTTCAAGGACATCTCCCTGTCCCACTGCCAGAAAATCTACGAACTGCTGAACGTCAAATTGACCATGGCTGACGTGATGGGCGAAAGCGCCTACAACGACGACCTGATCAACGTGGTCAACGACCTGAAAGCCAAGGGCCTGCTGGTGGAAAGCAACGGCGCCCAGTGCGTATTCCTCGAGCAGTTCAAGACCGCTGACGGTGAGCCGCTGCCGGTGATCATCGTCAAGGCTGACGGCGGCTACCTCTACGCCACCACTGATCTGGCGGCCGTGCGCTACCGCAACAGCGTGCTCAAGGCCGATCGAGTGCTGTACTTCGTCGACCAGCGCCAGGCCCTGCACTTCCAGCAAGTGTTCGAAGTGGCGCGCCAGGCCGGTTTCGTGACCCGTCCGATGGAAATGGAACACATGGGCTTCGGCACCATGAACGGCGCCGACGGCCGTCCGTTCAAGACCCGCGACGGCGGCACGGTGAAACTGATCGACCTGCTGACCGAAGCCCAGGATCGCGCCTACACCCTGGTCAAGGGCAAGAACCCGGACCTGGCCGAGGACGAACTGCGCAAGATCGCCAAGGTGGTGGGCATCGACGCGGTGAAATACGCCGACCTGTCCAAGCACCGCACCAGCGACTACAGCTTCAACTTCGACCTGATGCTCAACTTCGAAGGCAACACCGCGCCCTACCTGCTGTACGCCTACACCCGTGTGGCCGGGGTGTTCCGCAAGCTCGGCAAGGGCTTCAATGAAGTGGACGGGCAGATCGTGCTTGAAGCCGCTCAAGAACAGGAGCTGGCGGCGAAACTGGCGCAGTTCGGTGAAGTGCTGAACAACGTCGCAGACAAAGGCACCCCACACACCCTGTGCGCGTACCTGTACGATGTGGCCGGTCTGTTCTCCAGCTTCTACGAGAACTGCCCGATCCTCAACGCCGAAACGCCAGAGCAAATGCAGAGTCGCCTGCGCCTCGCCGCACTGACCGGGCGCACCCTCAAGCAAGGCCTGGAACTGCTGGGCCTGGAAACGCTGGAGCGCATGTAAGTTGGCCGCCAAGAAAAAACCTGCACCCAAACGCGGCGCCAGTCGTTACCAGCCCCCAGCCAAACAGCCGATTCCCGGCTGGTTGTGGATGGCTATCGGCCTGACCGTCGGCGCTTTCATTGTGTTTCTGATGAAACTGGAGCCGGGCCAGGGCGATGACGTCAAGCGCGTGCGCCAAGAGCAACAGAAAGCCACGCGCATCGCCGAGGCCAACAAGACCCCGCCGAGCCCGACGCAACCGGTCAAGCCCAAGTACGACTTCTACACCCTGCTGCCGGAATCGGAAGTCATCGTGCCGCCCGATGCCGTGCCGGAGAAAACCCTGCCGACGCCACAGGTGCCCACCACGCCGGTAACTCCGGCCGAAGCGGCGAAGATCGACACCGCTCGCGCTCAGGCAGCCCTGGCCGGCATCACGCCGCCGCCGGCTCCGCCCGTGCAGAAAGCCGCTCCGGTGACGAAGTTCTTCCTGCAGGCCGGCTCGTTCCGCAAGGAAGCCGACGCCGACAAGGTACGCGCGCAGATCATTCTGCTGGGCCAGTCCGTGGCGGTGGAGTCCGGCACGGTGAAGGAAGAAACCTGGTATCGGGTGCTGGTCGGTCCGTTCAGCAACCGCGAAGAACTGACAAAAGCCCAAAAACAATTGGCCGGCAGCGGTTTCAGCAACCTGTTGTTACAACAGCGCCAGAGCCGCTGACTTCTGCTGAAAACACCCGGTGCGGCGGGGCTTTTGTGGCGAGGGAGCTTGCTCCCGCTGGGCTGCGTAGCAGCCCCAAAAGCTTGGGACCGCTGCGCGCTGGAGCGCCAGCCCGGTCCAGCGGGAGCAAGCTCCCTCGCCACAGTGAATGCCTTTGCCACAAACTTGATTGCCCCCCCCCCAGGACGCCACTCGTCCCCTCTCCCACCCCACAGTTGAAAAAACCCACGCCACCCCCATATGAGTTCCATCCGGGCATTTTCGCCCCGCTGCGTGGAGACTCTTCCCTTGACCACCATCGTTTCAGTCCGCCGTCATGGCAAAGTCGTCATGGGCGGCGACGGCCAGGTTTCACTAGGCAACACCGTGATGAAAGGCAATGCGAAGAAAGTCCGCCGCCTGTACCACGGCCAGGTCATCGCCGGCTTCGCCGGGGCCACCGCCGATGCTTTCACCCTGTTTGAGCGTTTCGAAGGCCAGCTTGAGAAACATCAGGGCCATCTGGTGCGTGCCGCCGTGGAACTGGCCAAGGAATGGCGTACCGACCGCTCCCTGAGCCGCCTCGAAGCCATGCTCGCGGTCGCCAACAAGGACGCCTCGCTGATCATTACCGGTAACGGTGACGTCGTTGAACCCGAGGATGGCCTGATCGCCATGGGTTCCGGCGGCGCCTACGCCCAGGCCGCAGCCAGCGCCCTGTTGAAAAAGACCGATCTGTCGGCCCGCGAAATCGTCGAGACTGCCTTGGGCATCGCCGGCGACATCTGCGTCTTCACTAACCACACCCAGACCATTGAGGAGCAGGATCTCGCGGAATAAGCCTGGCCCTGTGCCACGGCTCATTCCTGCTTGAGGACCGCCAAATACTATGTCCATGACTCCCCGCGAAATCGTCCACGAACTCAACCGCCACATCATCGGCCAGGACGATGCCAAGCGCGCCGTCGCCATCGCCTTGCGTAACCGCTGGCGTCGGATGCAGCTGCCTGAAGAGCTGCGCGTCGAAGTGACCCCCAAGAACATCCTGATGATCGGCCCGACCGGCGTCGGTAAAACCGAAATCGCCCGTCGCCTGGCCAAACTGGCCAACGCGCCGTTCATCAAGGTCGAAGCCACCAAGTTCACCGAAGTCGGTTATGTCGGTCGCGACGTCGAGTCGATCATCCGCGACCTGGCCGATGCCGCCATCAAGTTGCTGCGCGAACAGGAAATCACCAAGGTTCGTCACCGTGCCGAAGATGCTGCCGAAGAGCGCATCCTCGACGCGCTGCTGCCGCCCGCGCGCATGGGCTTCAACGCCGAATCCGCTGCGACCCAGGATTCCAACACTCGCCAGCTGTTCCGCAAGCGCCTGCGCGAAGGCCAGCTCGACGACAAGGAAATCGAGATCGAAGTGGCCGAAATGGCCGGCGTCGACATCTCCGCGCCGCCCGGCATGGAGGAAATGACCAATCAATTGCAAAGCCTGTTCGCCAACATGGGCAAGGGCAAGCGCAAGAACCGCAAGCTCAAGGTCAAGGAAGCGCTGAAACTGGTTCGCGATGAAGAAGCCAGCCGCCTGGTCAACGAAGAAGAGTTGAAGGCCAAGGCCCTGGAGGCCGTCGAGCAGCACGGCATTGTGTTCATCGACGAAATCGACAAGGTCGCCAAGCGCGGCAATGTCGGCGGCGCCGACGTGTCCCGCGAAGGCGTGCAACGCGACCTGCTGCCGCTGATCGAAGGCTGCACGGTCAACACCAAGCTGGGCATGGTCAAGACCGACCACATCCTGTTCATCGCCTCCGGTGCGTTCCACCTGAGCAAGCCCAGCGACCTGGTGCCCGAGCTGCAAGGTCGCCTGCCGATCCGCGTCGAGCTCAAGGCCCTGACGCCGGAAGACTTCGAACGCATCCTGAGCGAACCCCACGCGTCCCTGACCGAACAGTATTGCGCCCTGCTCAAGACCGAAGGCCTGAACATCGAGTTCGCGCCGGAAGGCATCAAGCGCCTGGCGCAGATCGCCTGGCAGGTCAACGAGAAGACCGAGAACATCGGTGCCCGGCGCCTGCACACCCTGCTCGAACGCCTGCTCGAGGAAGTCTCGTTCAGTGCCGGCGACCTGGCCAGCGCCCATAACGAAGCGCCGATCCTCATCGATGCCGAGTACGTCAACAGCCACCTGGGTGAACTGGCAGAGAACGAAGACCTGTCGCGGTATATCCTGTAAGTCACCGACAGGTTTCCTCGGACCTGTGGGAGCGAGCTTGCTCGCGATGGCGGCGTATCATTCAACCAATGCGTTGACTGTCAAACCGCTATCGCGAGCAAGCTCGCTCCCACATGGACCTTTGTCGTTTTTGCAGATCAAGGCTCCCTTCAGAAACGGATCAGAGGCCATGACCAAACTTCCCAGCGCCATCAACCTGCACAAAGCCTCCAAGACCCTGACGCTCAAATACGCGCCGGACGAGGAGTATCACCTGCCCGCCGAATTCCTGCGGGTGCACTCGCCTTCCGCCGAGGTCCAGGGCCACGGCAAACCGATCCTGCAATACGGAAAAATCGGCGTCGGCCTGACCAAGGTCGAACCGGCCGGCCAGTACGCACTGAAATTGACCTTCGACGACGGTCACGACAGCGGACTGTTCACCTGGGACTACCTGTACCAGTTGGCGGTACGCCAGGAGGACCTGTGGAACGATTATCTTGCCGAACTCAAGGCGGCCGGAAAAACCCGCGACCCGAACGAGTCGGTCGTCAAGCTGATGCTCTAACTCAAGGGCTGGCGCTTTAGGGCGAATTTTCTAGACTCATCTGCTTGAATGCCCCCGCGGCAACGTCAATGACTGGCCTGCTTGCGAAAAAAATTAAACTCGGGTAACCAATGGAGCTGGCAAGTTCCCTGCAAAGGAATCGGCGAATTCCTTGCACATGTTTCCTCATTGCCTCGATGCGGAATTAACGGTCACCCGAGCAGCGTACCTGGCATTGGCTATGGGCTTTCTGGCATGGCCCAGGTACTCGTCTGAAGGACAATGGAGCGTCGTAGATGAGCAACAAGAACAACGATGACCTGAAGTACCAAGCCTCGGAAAATACCCTGGGGTTGAATCCTGTCGTCGGCTTGCGCAGAAAAGATCTGCTGGCCTCTGCCCGAATGGTGCTGACCCAGGCCATCAAACAACCGCTGCACAGCGTCAAGCACGTCGCCCATTTCGGCGTCGAACTCAAGAACGTCCTGTTCGGCAGATCCGAGCTGCAACCTGCGGGCGATGACCGTCGCTTCAACGACCCGGCCTGGAGCCAGAACCCGCTCTACAAACGCTATCTGCAAACCTACCTGGCGTGGCGCAAGGAGCTGCACGCCTGGATCGACGAGAGCAACCTTTCGCCCCAGGACATCAGCCGCGGGCACTTCGTGATCAACCTGATGACCGAGGCCATGGCCCCGACCAATTCGGCAGCCAACCCGGCGGCGGTCAAACGCTTTTTCGAAACCGGCGGCAAGAGCCTGCTGGACGGCCTTTCGCACCTGGCCAAGGACCTGGTGCACAACGGCGGGATGCCGAGCCAGGTCGACATGGGCGCATTCGAAGTCGGCAAGAGCCTGGGCGTGACGGAAGGCGCCGTGGTGTTTCGCAACGACGTACTGGAGTTGATCCAGTACCGACCCATCACCGAACAGGTCCACGAGCGCCCACTGCTGGTGGTGCCGCCGCAGATCAACAAGTTCTACGTCTTCGACCTGAGCCCGGACAAGAGCCTGGCGCGCTTCTGCCTGCGCAGCAATGTGCAGACGTTCATTGTCAGCTGGCGCAACCCCACCAAGGAGCAGCGCGAGTGGGGCCTATCGACCTACATCGAGGCGCTCAAGGAAGCGGTGGACGTGGTCACGGCCATCACCGGCAGCAAGGATGTGAACATGCTCGGAGCCTGCTCGGGCGGCATCACCTGCACCGCGCTGCTGGGGCATTACGCCGCTCTGGGCGAGAAGAAGGTCAACGCCCTGACCCTGCTGGTGAGCGTACTCGACACCACCCTGGACACCGACGTGGCGCTGTTCGTCGACGAACAGACCCTGGAGGCGGCCAAGCGTCACTCCTATCAAGCCGGCGTGCTTGAAGGTCGCGACATGGCCAAGGTCTTCGCCTGGATGCGTCCCAACGATCTGATCTGGAACTACTGGGTCAACAACTATCTGCTGGGCAACGAGCCGCCTGTGTTCGACATTCTGTTCTGGAACAACGACACCACCCGGCTGCCGGCGGCATTCCATGGCGACCTCATCGAGATGTTCAAGAACAACCCGCTGATCCGGCCCAATGCACTGGAAGTGTGCGGCACACCGATCGACCTCAAGCAGGTCACCGCCGACATCTTCTCCCTGGCCGGCACCAACGACCACATCACCCCTTGGAAGTCCTGCTACAAATCCGCGCAGCTGTTTGGCGGCAAGGTGGAATTCGTGCTGTCGAGCAGCGGTCACATCCAAAGCATCCTCAACCCACCGGGTAACCCCAAGTCGCGCTACATGACCAGCGAGGACATGCCGGCCAAGGCCGAGGACTGGCAGGAGAACTCCACCAAGCACACCGATTCCTGGTGGCTGCATTGGCAGGTGTGGCAGGCAGAACGCTCGGGCAAACTGAAAAAGGCACCCACGGTGCTGGGCAACAAGACTTATCCGGCGGGAGAAGCGGCGCCGGGCACGTATGTGCATGAGCGGTAACTGGTGCAATTCGTCTGTTGCGGCCGTGAGGTTACTCACGAAAGCATGTCAACAGCCGACATTAATGCAAGGCCCACGCCGCTGGTGAACGCAAACTTGCGTTCACAGCAGATCCAATGTGGGAGCGAGCCCGCTCGCGATAGCGGTGCGTCAGGCAACAGTGATGTTGAATGCAACGGCCTTATCGCGAGCAGGCTCGCTCCCACAGGGATCGGGGGAAAAATGAAAGACAGCGACCCAACCCACAGGGCTTGAAGCATGCCGCAACCGTACATCTTCCGTACCGTCGATCTGGATGGCCAGACCTTGCGCACCGCGGTACGCCCCGGCAAGCCTCATTTGACGCCCCTGCTGATTTTCAACGGCATCGGCGCCAACCTTGAGCTGGTGTTCCCGTTCATCCAGGCCCTGGACCCGGACCTGGAAGTCATCGCCTTTGACGTTCCCGGCGTCGGCGGCTCGTCGACGCCCAGCCGGCCGTATCGCTTTCCCGGCCTGGCAAAACTCACCGCGCGGATGCTCGATTACCTCGATTACGGACAGGTCAACGTGATCGGCGTGTCCTGGGGCGGCGCCCTGGCCCAGCAATTTGCCCATGACTACCCTGAGCGCTGCAAAAAGCTGGTGCTGGCGGCCACCGCCGCTGGCGCAGTGATGGTGCCGGGCAAACCGAAAGTGCTGTGGATGATGGCCAGCCCCCGGCGCTACGTGCAACCGTCCCACGTTATGCGTATCGCCCCACTGATCTACGGCGGCTCGTTCCGCCGCGACCCCAGCCTGGCGGCCAGTCATGCGGCCAAGGTGCGTTCGGCCGGCAAGCTGGGTTATTACTGGCAACTGTTCGCCGGCCTGGGCTGGACCAGCATCCACTGGCTGCACAAGATCCACCAGCCGACCCTGGTGCTGGCCGGCGACGACGATCCACTGATCCCGTTGATCAACATGCGCATGCTGGCCTGGCGCATCCCCAACGCCCAGCTGCACATCATCGACGACGGCCATCTGTTCCTGATTACCCGGGCCGAGGCTGTGGCGCCGATCATCATGAAGTTTCTGGAGGAAGAACGTCAGCGCGCGGTCATGCACCCGCATCCCGCGCCGCTGGGTGGCGGCTGACACCGCCCAAAAGCGCCTGGCAGGACGCCGGATCGCGCAACTACCCGGAACAGCGACTATGTTGTCTGGTTCGGTGTGTTTGTTTTTAGCCTGATGACGAAGGAGTTGACTCATGCGCGACAAACCGGCGAAGGGTTCCATGCCCGCCCCTGCCAACTTCATCAACGCACAAAGTGCGGTCACCGGCCTGCGGGGCCGGGACCTGCTTTCCACCCTGCGCAGTGTTGCCGTACACGGCTTGCGCAACCCAGTGCACAGCGCCCGGCATGCGTTGAAGTTGGGCAGCCAGTTGGGCCGCGTGCTGCTAGGGGAAACCCTGCACCCCACCAACCCCAACGACAAGCGTTTCGCCGATCCCACCTGGGAGCTCAATCCGTTCTACCGTCGCAGCCTGCAGGCCTACCTGAGCTGGCAGAAACAGATGAAGAGCTGGATCGACGAATGCGACATGAGCCCCGATGACCGTGCCCGGGCTCACTTCGCTTTCGCCCTGCTCAACGATGCCGTATCGCCTTCCAATACCTTGCTCAACCCGCTGGCGGTCAAGGAGCTATTCAATTCCGGCGGTACCAGCCTGATTCGTGGCATCAGCCACTTGGTGGACGACCTGCTGCACAATGACGGGCTGCCGCGGCAAGTCACACCTCATGCCTTCGAAGTCGGCAAGACCCTGGCGACTACACCGGGGGCGGTGGTGTTTCGCAACGAAATGCTCGAGCTGATCCAGTACAAGTCCATGAGCGAAAAGCAATACGCCAAGCCGTTGCTGATCGTGCCGCCGCAGATCAACAAGTTCTACATCTTCGACCTGAGCCCTTCCAACAGCTTCGTCCAGTACGCCCTGAAAAACGGTTTGCAGGTGTTCATCATCAGTTGGCGCAACCCCGATGTACGTCACCGCGAATGGGGCTTGTCCAGCTATGTCGAGGCGACGGAAGAAGCCATGAATGTCTGCCGGGCGATCACCGGCGCTCGTGAGGTCAACCTGATGGGCGCCTGCGCCGGCGGCATGACCATCGCCGCCCTGCAAGGCCATCTGCAAGCCAAGCGCCAACTGCGCCGGGTCGCCAGCGCCACTTACCTGGTGAGCCTGCTGGACAGCCAGATGGAGAGCCCGGCCACGCTGTTCATTGACGAGCAGACCCTGGAAGCCGCCAAGCGCCGTTCCTATCAGAAAGGCATCCTCGATGGCCGCGACATGGCCCGGGTGTTTGCCTGGATGCGTCCCAATGACCTGATCTGGACTTATTTCATCAACAACTACCTCCTGGGCAAGGAGCCGCCGGCGTTCGACATCCTCTACTGGAACAACGACTGCACCCGACTGCCGGCGGCCTACCATGGCGACCTACTGGACTTCTTCAAGCACAATCCCTTGACCCACCCCGGCGGCCTGGAAGTGTGCGGCACACCGATCGACCTGCAAAAAGTGACGGTGGACAGCTTCAGCGTGGCGGGCATCAATGACCACATCACGCCATGGGACGCGGTCTATCGCTCAACGCTGTTGCTCGGTGGCGAGCGGCGCTTCGTGCTGTCCAACAGCGGTCACGTCCAAAGCATTCTCAACCCGCCGGGCAACCCCAAGGCCAACTACGTCGAAAACCCGAAACTGAGCAGCGACCCGCGAGCCTGGTATTACGACGCCAAGCACATCGAGGGCAGTTGGTGGACCCAGTGGCTGGGTTGGGTCCAGGAACGCTCCGGCGCCCAACACGAAACACAGATGACCCTGGGCAACGCGAACTACCCGCCCCTGGAAGCGGCGCCGGGAACCTATGTGCGCGTGCGCTAAGGGCTCACTCCACGGCCAGACACTGGGCCGTGGCACGATTTCCATCACTAAGAAGACCGGATGAAAACCCGCGACCGCATTCTTGAATGCGCCCTGCAGTTGTTCAATGAGAAGGGCGAACCGAACGTTTCCACCATGGAAGTCGCCAACGAAATAGGCATCAGCCCAGGCAATCTCTATTACCACTTTCATGGCAAGGAGCCCCTGATCCTCGGGTTGTTCGAGCGCTTCCAGAGCGAACTGGCACCGCTGCTGGACCCACCGGCAGATGTACAACTGGCGCCGGAAGATTATTGGCTGTTCCTGCACCTGATCGTCGAACGGCTGGCTCAATACCGGTTTCTGTTCCAGGACCTGTCGAACCTGGCCGGACGCCTGCCAAAACTGGCCAAGGGCATCCGCCAGTTGCTCAACGCCCTGAAACGCACCCTGGCCTCGCTGCTGGCGCAACTCAAGGCCCAGGGGATGCTGGTCAGCGATACCCAGGCATTGGGGCAACTGGTGGAACAGATCACCATGACCTTACTGTTCTCGCTGGACTATCAGCGAATCCTCGACCGCGAGGGTGAAGTTCGACTGGTGGTCTATCAGGTCATGATGCTGGTAGCGCCGCATCTGCCGCCGGCGGCAAAGGTTGCCACCGAGCAACTGGCGTTGCGGTACCTGGAAGAGCACGACTAACGACCAGCAGAGGAAGATCCCTTGTGGGAGCGAGCCTGCTCGCGATGGCGGACGCACATCCAACATCAATGTGGCTGACACACCGCTATCGCGAGCAGGCTCGCTCCCACATTGTTTTCTGGGTGATTTCAATACTTGCATCACCACCAGCCCCCTCTGGGAGCAAGCCCGCTTCTGCGGTGCATTCAAATGCATACGCATAAAAAAACCCGACCTTCACAGGCCGGGCGTTTTTGTTTGCCCTGGATATCAGGACTGGGTGGTAGGCGTCGATGGAGCCGGCGCAGCGGTCGGGGTAACCGCCGGAGTCGGAGCCGAAGCGGAGTTCGCGGGGCTCGTCGGGGCGGCCGGTTTGGCGGCAGCAGTCGGCGCCTTCGGTGCGGCAGCTTTTGGCGCGGCCGGTTTTTTCACCGCAGGCTTTTTCGCCGCAGCGGGTTTGGCCGCCGCTTTTGCCGCAGGCTTGGCAGCAGGTTTGGCGGCCGCGGTTTTGGCAGCCGGCTTGGCCGCTGCTTTGGTCGCGGGTTTGGCTGCTACCGGCTTGGCCGCTGCCTTGGCGGCAGGTTTGGCGGCTGCGGTTTTCGCCGCCGGCTTGGCCGCTGCTTTTGCCGCAGGCTTAGCGACGGCTTTCGCCGCGGCCTTGACCAATGGCTTGGCTGCCGTCTTGGTGGCAGGTTTGGCTGCCGCAGTCTTGGCCGCCACTGGCGCGACCTTGGTGCCGGTGAGTTTTTCGATCTGCTTGGTCAGGGTGTCGACCTTGCTGTGCAGCGCCTTGACTTCATTGCGGCTCGGCACGCCCAGCCGAGAGATCGCGCTGTTCAGGCGCTTGTCGAAAGCCCCTTCCAGTTCGTCCCACTTGCCCAGTGCGCGATCCTTCACACCGCCGATTCGCGACTTGGCGGACTCGACGGAGTCCTTGGTGGCATCGACTTGTTTGCCGACCGCCGTCTTGGTGAGTTTTTCGGCCTTCTCGCCGTCCTTAACCAGGGACTCGAAGAGTTTGCTGCCGTCAGTGTCAATCTTCGAGTACACGCCTAAACCAGCAAGCCAGATTTTGCGGGAGTATTTTTCAATCTTCCCGGCCCACGAGCTGCCTTCTTTTTCGGTGATTTTTTTGCCAGCCATCCCGTTCTCCTTAATGTTTACGCGCGACACGTTCAAGCAATGCCGTCAGCTCATCGAGCTTAGCAGAGAGTGTCTCAACGTCATGTTTAGACGGAATGCCGATACGATTCAAGGCACTTGCAACACGGGCGTCGAATACCTTCTCGACTTTATCGAGTTGTACTTCAACCCGGGCCTTGAACGTGTTGACGTCAGTCTTGGCTTCAATCAGTTCGCTGTTAGCCGCTTCGAGTTTTCCGGCAATGTTCTTTTTGCCTTTGGTTTCAATAACTTCACCGGCTTTTACCAACTCCTGGAAGTACTCGCTGCCTTCCTGGCCGACCTTGGTGTAGGCGCCCAGGCCCGCCAGCCAGATCTTGCGCGCGTACGTTTTCACGTCGCTGAGCGTGGAAGATTCAACGTCGGTTTTTTTCTTCAAAATAACTTTGGCCATGGTGCACCTCACTCGATAACAGGTTTGAGGAACTGCCCGTACACGGTCGGGCTCAAGCACAAAGTAGTGACAATAATTAGAAACGGCACCCTAACTACTGCCACAGAATCCGAGGTGATGACTTCCCCTGTGGGAGCGAGCCTGCTCGCGATGGCGATAGACCGGCAACATTGATGTTGAATGACACGCCGCTATCGCGAGCAGGCTCGCTCCCACAGGTGAATGAGTGATGAACTTGAGTCATCTTTTCAATCAAGCCAATGCTTTATCCAACGCCTTTTCAATTTCCGTCTTGATCGTGCCGCTCATGGCCGACATCAACATGCCCAGTTCGACATCGACGCGGATCGAGTCCTCGCCCACATGCACCTCGCCTTTGACCCCGGAGCGCTTGAGCTTCAGCGTGTCGCCCGACCACTGCGGCTCCAGGCCATAGCTGTCGGACAGTTTCTGCGCCAACTGGTCGGCTTTCGCGCGGGCCGCTTCCTTGCCCAGGCCGTGGGCACGCTCAACTGTTATACGGGCCATCTGATGACTCCTGTTTTATCGGGACTTGCCTGCACGTTTCTGACCCTGGCTGCGTCAAAACGTCCCGGCGGTCGCTCATCTTACCTTCAGGCTTGCCAAGACAAAGCCCTCCACCGGGATTAGAATGTCCCGCATTCTTTTTTGGTGACAGCGATATGACTGATCAGCGCAAAGGCAGCGATGCCGAACCCACCACTCACTTCGGCTTCAAGAACGTGCCGGAAAGCCAGAAGGCGGAAAAAGTCGCTGAGGTTTTCCACTCGGTAGCCGCCAAGTATGACTTGATGAACGATCTGCTCTCGGGTGGCATGCACCGTCTGTGGAAGCGTTTCGCGATCGAACTGTCGGGTGTGCGCAGCGGCAATCGGGTGCTGGACATCGCCGGCGGCACCGGCGACCTGACGAAGAAGTTTTCTCACATTGTCGGGCCGACCGGTCAGGTGGTGCTCGCCGACATCAACGAGTCCATGCTCAAGGTCGGTCGTGACCGCCTGCTGGACCTGGGTGTGGCCGGCAATGTCGAGTTCGTCCAGGCCGACGCCGAGAAGCTGCCCTTCCCTGACAACCATTTCGATTGCGTCACCATCGCCTTCGGCCTGCGCAACGTCACCCACAAGGAAGACGCCCTGCGCTCGATGCTACGAGTCCTCAAACCCGGCGGCCGTCTGCTGGTACTGGAATTCTCCAAGCCGACCAACGCGCTGATGTCCAAGGCCTACGACGCCTACTCGTTCGCCTTCATGCCACTGATGGGCAAGCTGATCACCAACGACTCGGAAAGCTATCGCTACCTGGCCGAATCGATCCGCATGCACCCGGATCAGGAAACCCTGAAGTCGATGATGGTCGAGGCCGGTTTCGACCGCGTGACCTACCACAACATGACCTCGGGCATCGTGGCCCTGCACCGCGGTATCAAGCCCTGATGCTGCTCACCGGCCTGCTCGCCAGCGTCGAACTCGGCGTCAATCGCGTCCTGCGCCTGGACAGTACGGCGCTGGCGCGCCTGGCGCACTTGAGCGGCAAGGTGATTGCGGTGGATTGCCGCAGCCCCGCATTGCGACTGTTCATCCTGCCCAGCGACGAAGGCCTGATGCTCGCCGCACACTGGGAAGCCGAGGCCCACTGCACCCTGCGCGCCCCGGCATCGAGCCTGGTGAACCTGGCCCTGAGCAAGGACAAGACCGCCGTGCTGCATGGCCCTGAGGTGGAGCTGGACGGCGACAGCGGCGTGCTGCTGGAGCTGGCGGCGATTCTCCAGGACCTGGAGCTGGACTGGGAATATGAAGTATCCCGCTGGCTCGGGCCGGTGGCCACTCAGCTACTCAGTGGCCATCTGCGCAGCCGCACTCGCTGGTATCGCCAAGGCTTCGCCAGCCTGGGGCAGAATCTGAGTGAATACCTGGCCGAGGAATCGCGTACTCTCGTAGGCCAACGCGAAGCCGACGCCCGCTTTAATGAACTGGACCAGATCAAACTTGACCTGGAACGTCTCGAGGCGCGTTTCGAGCGCCTTTCCCGCTCCCTTGAAACCAAGCGATAACGCATGAAGCTGCTTGCCGTCCGCCGTTTGTTGCGCATCCAGCGCGTCGTGATCCGCTATCGCCTCGATGACCTGCTGTTCGCCCTGCCGCTGCCCTGGTTTTTGCTGGCGCTGCGCTTCGTGCTGCCGTGGCGCTGGTTTCCCCGGCGAACGCTGGACCTGAGTCGCGGCGCACGCCTGCGCCTGGCCTTGCAGGACCTGGGACCGATCTTCATCAAGTTCGGGCAGATCCTCTCGACTCGTCGCGACCTGTTGCCCGAAGATATCGCCGATGAATTGATGATGCTTCAAGACCGCGTGCCGCCGTTCGATTCAAAGGTGTCGGTGGCCCTGATCGAAGAACAACTGGGCAAGAAGATCAGCGAAGTGTTCAGCCGTTTCGACGTCGAGCCGTTGGCCTCGGCCTCCGTGGCCCAGGTTCACGCTGCGCAGCTCAAGAGCGGCGAAGAAGTGGTGGTGAAAGTTATCCGCCCGGGTCTCAAGCCGATCATTGCCCAGGACCTGGCGTGGCTGTTCATTCTCGCCCGGGCCGCCGAGCGGCTGTCGGCCGATGCGCGCCTGTTGCACCCGGTTGACGTGGTCCTGGATTACGAAAAAACCATTTACGACGAACTCGATCTGCTGCGCGAAGCCGCCAACGCCAGCCAACTGCGCCGTAACTTCGAAGGCTCGCCGCTGCTCTACGTGCCGCAAGTCTATTGGGACTGGTGCCGTCCGAAAGTGTTGGTGATGGAGCGTATCTACGGCATCCAGGTGACCGACCTGGAAACCCTGGCCGACCAGCGCACCGACATGAAACTGCTGGCCGAACGCGGCGTGGAGATTTTCTTCACCCAAGTGTTCCGCGACAGCTTCTTCCACGCCGACATGCACCCGGGCAACATCTTCGTCAGCACCGTGCAACCGTGGAGCCCGCAGTACATTGCCATCGACTGCGGCATCGTCGGCAGCCTGACTCCCGAAGACCAGGACTATCTGGCCCGCAACCTGTTCGCCTTCTTCAAGCGCGACTACCGCCGCGTCGCGCAACTGCACATCGACTCCGGCTGGGTGCCGGCCGAGACCAAACTCAACGAATTCGAAGCGGCGATCCGCACGGTATGCGAACCGATCTTCGAAAAACCGTTAAAAGATATTTCTTTCGGCCAGGTGCTGATGCGCCTGTTCCAGACCGCGCGTCGCTTCAACATGGAGGTTCAGCCACAGCTGGTACTGTTGCAGAAAACCCTGCTGAACATCGAAGGCCTCGGTCGCCAGCTATACCCGGACCTGGACCTGTGGAACACCGCCCAGCCGTTCCTCGAACGCTGGATGCGTGAGCGCGTGAGCCCCAAAACCTTGCTGGGCAACGTGCAGAGCCAGTTCGAGCAGCTCCCGCACCTGGCCAACATGACCCGCGACCTGCTCGAACGCATGTCCCAACCCCACGCCCACGATCCCGCGCCGCCGTGGAAAGAACGCGGGGACGACTGGTTCATGCGCCTGCTCGGCGCCGCTCACCTGGGTGGCGGTGCAGTACTGGCGAGCGGGGGCCCGTTGAGTCAGCTGGGCCACTGGCCCGCCGGCATCATGGTCATCGTTGGTTTGTATCTGGTCGTTCGTCGATAGCCAGCACTGGTTCACGCTGGCACACTGTTTCAAGGCTGGGCCCGTCGACTTGAGATGCGCGGCCCATTGTCGGAGTCGAAGATGAAAAACTGGCAGGACGAGATCAAATGGGACGCTGACGGCCTGGTGCCGGCCATCGCCCAGGATCACAAGACCGGGCGCGTGCTGATGATGGCCTGGATGAACCGTGAAGCGCTGGCCCTGACCGCCGCCGAGAACCGCGCCATCTATTGGTCACGTTCGCGTGGCAAGCTGTGGCGCAAGGGTGAAGAATCCGGGCACGTGCAGCACCTGCACGAGATGCGCCTGGACTGCGACGGCGACGTCATCATCCTGATGGTCGAGCAGGTCGGTGAGATCGCCTGCCACACCGGCCGTCAAAGCTGCTTCTATCGCGTCTTCGAGAACGGCGACTGGAAAACCGTCGACCCGGTGCTCAAGGACCCGCACGCCATTTATTCAGGACATACCCATGAGTGACACCCTGACCCGCCTGGCCCAGGTGCTGGAAGAGCGCAAAGGCGCAGCGGCCGACAGCTCCTATGTCGCCAGTCTGTACCACAAGGGTTTGAACAAGATTCTGGAAAAGGTCGGTGAAGAGTCGGTCGAGACCATCATCGCCGCCAAGGACGCCGCCATCAGCGGCGACTGCAGTGACGTGATCTACGAGACCGCCGACCTGTGGTTCCATAGCCTGGTCATGCTTGCCCAACTGGGGCAGCACCCGCAGGCTGTACTGGATGAACTGGACCGTCGTTTCGGTCTGTCCGGGCACGTCGAGAAAGCCTCGCGTCCGTCCGCCTGATCAACTTACGAGAGGAATAGCCACATGGGTATTTTTGACTGGAAACACTGGGTCGTCATTCTGGTGGTCGTGGTACTGGTGTTCGGCACCAAGAAACTCAAGAACCTGGGCACTGACGTTGGCGAGTCGATCAAGGGCTTTCGCAAGGCCATGAACGACGACGAAAAACCGGCCGACCCGGCAGCGACGCCCGCTCAACCAGCGCAGCCGAGCCAACCGGTTCACCCACAGGCCACTCAACCTGTGAATGCCCCGCACACCATCGATGTGCAGGCACAGAAAGTCGAAGAGCCGGCCCGCAAAGACTCGTGAGCACTGACTAATGTTTGGGATCAGCTTCACTGAACTGCTGCTCGTCGGCCTCGTCGCCCTGCTGGTACTAGGCCCCGAGCGGCTGCCGGGCGCTGCGCGCACCGCAGGTCTATGGATCGGGCGGCTCAAGCGCAGCTTCAATGCGATCAAACAGGAAGTTGAACGTGAAATCGGGGCCGACGACATTCGTCGGCAACTGCACAACGAACACATTCTGTCTCTGGAGCAGGAAGCGCGGAAAATCTTCACCCCGACCCAGCAGGAGCCGACACCGGTTCAGCCAGCGGTCGAGCCGACGATTGCCCCCCAGGCGCCGGTGGATGACACGCCGCCTGTAGCAGCCGCGCCCGCGAACCCCGTGGAGCCCGCCCCGACAGTGGCGGCACCAGCCGTTCCTAACGACCCTACTTTGCCGCCGCGAGCCCCATGAGCGATATTCCTGAAAACGACCAGCCGATGCCGCTGGTATCGCACCTCACCGAGTTGCGCACCCGCCTGTTGCGTTGCGTGGCGGCGATTTTCGTCATCTTCGCCGGGCTGTTTGCCTTCACCCAACAGATCTACACCTTCGTTTCCACACCGCTGCGCCAGTACCTGCCGGAAGGCGCGACGATGATCGCCACCGACGTGTCGTCACCGTTCCTGACGCCGCTCAAGCTGACGATGATGGTCTCGTTGTTCCTGGCGATCCCGGTGATCCTGCACCAGATCTGGGGCTTCATCGCGCCAGGCCTGTACAAGCATGAAAAACGCGTTGCCGTGCCGCTGCTGGTGTCCAGCATTCTGCTGTTCTACACCGGCATGGCCTTCGCCTACTTCTTCGTATTCCCGTTGATCTTCAAGTTCTTTGCCGCCGCCACTCCCGCGGGCGTGGAAATGATGACCGACATCACCAGCTACCTGGATTTCGTCATGACGCTGTTCTTCGCCTTCGGCGTGGCGTTCGAAATCCCAGTAGCCGTGGTACTGCTGGTGTGGATCGGCGTGGTCGACGTTGCGTACCTGAAGAAAATTCGTCCGTACGTGATCATCGGCTGCTTCGTGGTCGGCATGATCCTGACCCCGCCGGACATCTTCTCCCAGACCCTGCTCGCCGTGCCGATGTGGCTGCTGTTCGAGATCGGCATCCTGTTCGGCGGTCTGGTGCGCAAGCGCCGGGAAGAAGCAGACGATCAGCCGGTCGACGACCATAACGACCAGCCGCCAGCGACCCAAGCGTGAACCTGCTGCTGCTTGAAGAGGCCGACTTCATCGGGCCTGACCGCGTCGTGCTGAGCGATCGCCGCTTGACCCACATGCAGCAAGTGCACCGTAGCGCCGTCGGTGACAGCCTGCGGGTCGGGCGTATCGGCGGGTTGATGGGCACGGCCCAGGTGCTGCGCCTGGAAGCCCATGAAGCCGAACTGCAAGTGACACTCGACCAACCTGCACCGGTCAAGCTGCCACTGACACTGGTGCTGGCCCTGCCTCGACCGAAAATGCTCCGGCGAGTGTTCCAGACCATCGCCAGCATGGGCGTGCCGCGCGTGGTACTGGTCAACAGTTACCGCGTGGAAAAGAGCTTCTGGCAGACCCCGTTCCTGGAGCCCGAGGCCATTCGCGAACAACTGATCCTTGGCCTGGAGCAGGCGCGCGACAGCGTGCTGCCAGAGATCATCATCGAAAAGCGCTTCAAACCCTTCGTTGAAGACCGCCTGCCGGCCATGGCGGACGGCACCCGCGGTCTGGTCGGCCATCCGGGGAACTACCCCCCCTGCCCTCGCGCGCTGGACGAACCCGTGACCCTGGCCATCGGCCCCGAAGGCGGCTGGATTCCTTACGAAATCGACCTGCTGGCCAAGGCCGGACTGCAACCGGTACAACTGGGCGAACGCATCCTGCGCGTCGAAACCGCCGTTACCGCGCTGCTCGCACGGTTGTTCTGAACCCCTGTCGCTTGCCCGTTTTTTGTGGCGAGCACCAGGATCCTCAGTTCATTTCTACAGATCCCTCCCGCCCCGCCGATACAGCTCCCATAAAACCAATTCAGTGCAGCAAGGGAGAAATCAGCATGTTCCGAATGCTTACCCAGAGTCTGGGAAACGTAAGCGTCAATCGCAAACTCGGCTTCGGCTTCGGTCTGGTGCTATTTCTAACCTTGATGATCGCTTTCACCGGCTGGAGCGGCCTGGGCAATGTCATCAGCCGTGGCGACAAGCTGGGCTACATTTCCAGCCTGAACGAGTTGAGCAAGGACCTGCGCCTGGCACGCCTGGACTACTACACCACACGGGGTGAAAACGGTCCGCAGGCAGTCAACGATCTGCTTGCCAAACTCGAGACCGGCCTGACCGCTGCCCGCCAGATGATCGAGCAACCGGCCGACGTGGCACTGATCGACAAACAACTGGCCGCTGTGGCCGAGTACAAAAGCGCCTTCGCCGAGATGGCCAGCGCCACCGTCAGCCGCGAAGATGCCCGCAGCAAACTCGGCGCCAGTGCCGACAACGCCGTGGCCCGCGTCGCCGAGGTTGAAAAAGCGATGCTAGAAAGCGAGAACATCGCCCAGTTCAACAACGTGGTATCCCTGAGCAAGGCAATCCAGCAAGCGCGTTATCAGGTTCGCGGCTACACCTACAGCGGTAAGAACGAAGCCCAGCAACCGGCCCTTGACGCCATTACCGATGCCCTCAAACTTCTCGCACGCCTACCGGCGCAGTTGCCTGAGGAGCACTCCGCCAACCTGCAGCAAGCCAGCGATTCGATCAACGCCTACCGTGCGGCGGTCAGTCAGTTTCGCGATTCCCAGCTTGATACCGCCGCGGCGCTCAAGCGCATGACCGAGCAAGGCGAAGTATTGCTTGAGTCCAGCAAAAGCCTGACCGTGTCCCAGACCGCCGTGCGCGACCACGACGCCGCCCAGGCCAAGACCGTCCTGGTATCGGCTGCCGTGCTGGCCCTGTTGTTCGGCGTGATCGCAGCATTGGTCATCACCCGGCAGATCGTCGGCCCGCTGGACCAGACCCTCAAAGTCGCCGAGCGCATTGCCGCGGGCGACCTGACCCACAACCTCACCTCCGAGCGCCGCGACGAACTGGGCCAATTGCAGCGCGCCATGCAGAGCATGACCGTGGGCCTGCGGCAATTGATCGGCGGCATCAGCGACGGCGTTACACAAATCGCCAGCGCCGCCGAACAACTCTCGGCCGTGACCGAGCAGACCAGCGCCGGGGTCAACAGCCAGAAAGTGGAAACCGACCAGGTCGCCACCGCCATGCACGAAATGACCGCCACGGTCCAGGAAGTGGCGCGCAATGCCGAGGAAGCTTCCGAAGCGGCCGTCGCGGCTGACCAGCAGGCACGCGAGGGTGAAAAAGTGGTCGGCGAAGCCATCGCCCAGATCGAACGCCTGGCCCTCGAAGTGGGCAACTCCACCACAGCCATGGGCGACCTCAAGCGCGAAAGCGACAAGATCGGCAGCGTACTGGACGTGATCAAGTCCGTAGCCCAGCAAACCAACCTGCTAGCCCTCAACGCGGCCATCGAAGCGGCCCGTGCGGGCGAAGCCGGACGTGGTTTCGCGGTGGTGGCTGACGAGGTCCGCAGCCTGGCCCAGCGCACCCAGAAGTCCACAGAAGAAATCGAAGAACTGATCGTCGGCCTGCAGTCAGGCACCGAGCAGGTCGCGACCATCATGGACAACAGCCGCAGCCTGACCGACAACAGCGTCGAACTGACCCGCCGCGCCGGTGGATCCCTGGAAAACATCACCCGCACGGTCTCGGCCATTCAGTCGATGAACCAGCAGATCGCCGCTGCGGCCGAGCAGCAGAGTGCCGTGGCCGAAGAGATCAACCGCAGTGTGCTGAATGTGCGCGATGTGTCGGAGCAAACTGCGTCGTCCAGTGAAGAGACGGCCGCTTCGAGCGCTGAATTGGCGCGGTTGGGGGTTCATTTGCAGACGTTGGTGGGGCGGTTCCGGGTTTGACCCGGTGTGGTGTTAGGGTGTGTGAATATCCGTTTCTTTGGTAACGGCGGCTTATGGTTCCGCCCTTACGGCGGGTCATTTTTGAAAAGCCGGAATGCCGGCCCAGGCAAAAGTAGCCAAAACGCTTTTGCCCCACCACTCGGTGCCTCGCCTAGGCTCGGCATGCCTGAACGAAGGCATTGCTCCGTGGGCCGCCGCGAGGCGGCCTGATAGCCGACCTGTTTTTTTGACCGCGTGTCCCCTGTGGGAGCTAGCCTGCTCGCGAAACGGGTCAGCACATGCAACATCTTCGTCGACTGTGTTGCCGCAATAATTTCAGTTCCATAGAGGGTGGATTTGCTGCTGTCATCGCGAGCAGGCTCGCCCCCACATTAGTTTCGGTCGTTTATAAGATCCGTGCCCACCGCCAATCCTGTGGGTGTATGACCGAAAGAGCCAGGTCGGCTATAAGGCCGCCTCGCGGTGGACGTTGATCTGGGCGCCCCGTTAACCACGCTGGCCGAACGCAGGCATTGT